>NZ_CALPCV010000004.1:0-127248 GCF_943193095.1 Parasutterella muris
AGCGGGGTTGAACCGTATTGCAAACTCCTCAGGATGTTCCAGGGCCAGAGTTCCCCGCGCGAGCGGGGTTGAACCGGAAATAATCGCTGAACGGAAGCGCAGGTATCAGAGTTCCCCGCGCGAGCGGGGTTGAACCGTATTGCAAACTCCTCAGGATGTTCCAGGGCCAGAGTTCCCCGCGCGAGCGGGGTTGAACCGGTTATATCTGGAGTACCAAGTTTAGTTTTTCTGAGTTCCCCGCGCGAGCGGGGTTGAACCGGGGATTGTGACAACTAAAACTTCGTTTAGTTGGAGTTCCCCGCGCGAGCGGGGTTGAACCGACATACATTGCCGCCAATGGTGGTCTGCCGATGAGTTCCCCGCGCGAGCGGGGTTGAACCGACATACATTGCCGCCAATGGTGGTCTGCCGATGAGTTCCCCGCGCGAGCGGGGTTGAACCGTTGACACCTGACGCCCAACGAGATAGACTAGCGAGTTCCCCGCGCGAGCGGGGTTGAACCGACAAAGCGGGGCTGATGGAATTCATCAATCTGGAGTTCCCCGCGCGAGCGGGGTTGAACCGGGGAATAATCTCGCCTGACTATGAACAGGTGTGAGTTCCCCGCGCGAGCGGGGTATATCTTATTTATCCTAGAAACGCAATGCCACAGTCGCAGAATCATCGAAGACTGTTTAACTACATACGGTAGCGCAGTCGTGAAAAAAACTAGTTCTCAACATCTAGAGAGAGCGGGCGGTAATCGGAATACCGACAAGAGGTTCTAATCTGATCGATTCAAAATCGTCTACTCTGGAAAGCTAAACGTTAAACGAGCTCACTAAAAAGAAAACCCGCCTCAAAATGATTGGCGGGTTGGATGTCTAAGGCGTAATCGGATTAGCCGACTTTGTCCAGAACCAGTTTTGTCAGAACTTCAACGCCGTTGCGCAGAGATTCCGGATTCATGGTCATGGTCGGGTTGTGCAGACCCGGTGTAACACCTGTGCCGACGCCAATGTAAGCAGCGTGGATGGAGGGTTTCTTCTGAACGAAATAGTGGAAGTCTTCGCCGCCGCCACCGCAGTCTTTAGCGAGTTTTTCTTCACCAAGGACTTCTTTAATCGTTTCTCGAACTTCTGTAACGAGATCCTCGTCATATTCCGCAGCAGGGATAACGCCGCCCGGGAAGGAGATTTCGCAGGTGCAGCCGACGCAGGCGCAGGCGTTTGTGATCGCGACCTTGAGTTTTTCAAGAAGCTCATCCATTGTCGCATTGTCCTGAGCACGGATGTCTAAGCACATACGGCCTTTATCCGGAATGATGTTGCTCGCTGTGGAACGGCAGTCGAGGGTTGTCACTTTAGCCGACCAGGCCTTATTCGGGTTGACCCAGAGGGAGTTCACCGCGTTAGTGGCCAGAACCGCAGCTTCTGCAACACTCTTGCCAAGATGCGGACGGGAGGCGTGAGCGACCTCACCGTGGATATCAACCCAGCAGAATGTGCTCGCTGTGTGGCGAACCGCTGCGCAGACTGTACCGTCGGGAATGTCCTGAATCGGACGAACGTGAGCGCTGAAAGCGTAGTCGACGTCATCAAGGACACCGTCTTCGATGCACTTAAGCGCACCAAAAAGTGTTTCCTCAGCCGGTTGGAAGAGTAGTTTTACACGGCCTTTCTTAACATTTCCAACGAGACGAGCAGCTGTGGCAAGACCCATAGCAGTGTGGGAGTCGTGGCCGCAGGCGTGAATGCAGACGTCTTTGCCGTCGATTTTGAAGGGCAGCGCGTCCATGTCGGCACGCAACATCACTGTGGGGCCGGGCTCTGTACCGTCGATGTAGGCCACAACGCCTGTACCGCCGACATTGCGGATTGGTTTAAGGCCAAGTTCGGTCAGTTTGGCAGCAACATAATCGCTGGTCTTCTTCTCCTGAAAGCCAAGCTCCGGAATTTCGTGGAGCTCAGTTCTCATGGAAACGACATCAAAATCATTAGGTTTCATGAAATCTCCTTTATTCAGATTTATTGACTGAGTCTTGTGTTTTTGTATCCTCTTTTCTGCGATTGGACCCCGCTGTCATATTAAAGCGGAAGAAGCGGCATTCAAGAGGGCCGTTGAAAAATACGATTTTTCTGGATTCGGACAGACGCATCTGTCTCGGAAGCATTCGGTCACTGGTCAG
The DNA here is from genome assembly GCF_943193095.1 of Parasutterella muris. Taxonomy (NCBI): domain Bacteria; kingdom Pseudomonadati; phylum Pseudomonadota; class Betaproteobacteria; order Burkholderiales; family Sutterellaceae; genus Parasutterella; species Parasutterella muris. The sequence goes on from NZ_CALPCV010000004.1 coordinate 2,168, forward strand.
CATCCAAACCGTCCAGCCTGAGAAATGATGCTTCAGGTTGTCTGCGACGTCTTTCATCATGGAGGCGACACTGGCGGATTTCGGATTCGATTGTTCGCCATAAGGCGGATTGGCAACGATCAGTCCGGGTGTCTCTGATGAGGGAAGCACTTCGCGCGCGTCACAGGCTGAGAAACGAAGTTTGCCTTCAGAGAGCCAGCGGCCAAGTCCCGCTAGTTCGGCATTTTTTCCTGCACGATCGACAATCAGCGTGGAAATATCGCTTCCAGAGATATTGACGTCAGCATCCCAGTTAACAGCCATTCGGGCTTCTTTCTTCATCTGCTGCCAAGCGTTGGAATCAAAACCGACAAACTTCTCAAAACCGAAGCGGCGGTTAATGCCCGGAGCAATATTGGCGGCGATCGTCGCAGCCTCGATTAGAATGGTCCCCGAGCCGCAGAACGGATCCTGAAGCGCAATAGAGGGCTCCCAGCCGGCGAGACCGAGAAGGCCTGCGGCAAGGTTTTCTTTAAGGGGAGCTTCGCCTTTGGCTTCACGCCATCCGCGCTTAAAGAGCGACTCGCCGGATGTGTCAAGATAGACGATGCAGCTTTTTTCATTCAGATGGACATAGATCTGGATGTCCGGATTGTGCTTATCTACGTCAGGGCGTTCGCCGTCCTGGTCCGTGAAGTAGTCACAGACGGCGTCTTTTACGCGCAGCGTTGCGAAATTCAGGCTTCTAAGCGGGGAGTGACGTGCAGAAACTTCCACTTTGATGGAATTTCGTGATTTAAAGTACTGCTCCCACTTGATCGCCTTTACCTGACGATAGATGTCGTCTTCACTGCGGTAAGGCGATTCGGAAAGTTTAAGGAGAATGCGGGACGCATAACGCGTCCAGAGATTCACCTTCATCATTTGGTTCATTTCCGCGCCAAACCAGCATCCGCCTTTTTGTACACGGAATTTTTCAATACCAAGTTTCTTGAGCTCTTCAGCGAAGAGTTCTTCCAGTGATAACGGAATGACCGCGTAAAACGGTTTCAATAGTGTATTCACGAGACTTCTCAATAAGACTTTGACGAGATTTTAAGCTTTCCCGCCAAGAAAAAAATTAGTAGGAACACTTGCAGAATAAGAATTATTTTCTTAATTCGCCGTGTCCGTAAACAACATATTTCAAACTTGTCAGACCTTCGATTCCAACCGGGCCTCTGGCGTGAATCTTGTCAGTTGAAATACCGATTTCCGCACCGAGACCGTATTCAAAACCATCGGCAAATCGAGTCGAGGTATTCAGCATCACGCTTGAGGAATCCACCTCACGCAGGAATTTTTCCGAGTGCTGAAGGTTGTTGGTAATAATGGCGTCGGTGTGGTGTGAGCCGTAGGTGTTGATGTGCGCGATCGCTTCATCAATATTCCTGACGACCTTTACCGAGAGAATTGGCGCGTTGTATTCGGTACTCCAGTCCTCTTCTGCTGCGTCCTTGATGCCGGTGAGGCCTTTGGCGTTCAGAATAGACTTGGACTGAGGGTCACAGCGCAGTTCAACATTCTTCTTCAGATACAGCGCGCACATGACAGGCAGGAACTCCTGCGCGACGGACTCGTTCACAAGCAGCGTTTCCATCGCGTTGCAGGGCGAATAGCGCTGAGTTTTAGCGTTGTCGCAGACTTTTACGGCAAGCGACAGATCAGCGGTTTCGTCGACATAGGTGTGGCAGATGCCTTCGAGGTGCTTGATCATCGGCACGGTCGCTTCGCTCATCAGGCGAGAAATCAGACCTTTGCCGCCTCTCGGGATTAAAACATCCACATAGTGGCGGCAGCGAATTAATTCACCAACCAGATCGCGGTCCGGATCGGCAATGATCTGAACTGTGTCTGAGGGAAGTCCGCAGGCTTGAAGCGCCTGGGCGATCAAAGAAGCTAAAAAGGCGTTGGAGTGCTTGGCGTCAGAGCCGCCTCTGAGGATTGCGGCGTTGCCGCTCTTGATACAGAGCGCGGTGGCGTCAATGGTCACGTTCGGACGGGATTCATAAATAATCGCCACAACGCCGAGCGGTGTGCGCATTCTGCCCACTTCAATGCCGGAGGGCTGAGGACGGATGTCGACAACTTCGCCGATCGGGTCTCTGAGCGAGGCGATTTGGCGAAGTCCTTCAACCATCTGAACGACGACTTTATCTGTGATCGCAAGACGATCAAGAAAAGCGTCGGAGAGACCGGCCTTTGCGCCTGCATCCAAATCCAGCGCGTTGGCCTTCATCAGATCTTCCAAATTGTCGCCGAGAAGGTCCGCCAATTTGAGAAGGACAGCGTTTTTCTGCTGGGTAGACGCGTTTGCGATTTGGAAAGAAGCGGCTTTAGCCGCCCTTCCGATGACCGCGATTTTATCTGCGGCGCTAAGTGTCTCGGTCATATTAATTACCTCTTTTTAGCGGCGAGCAGCAGGCAGGCGGCTTTCAGCTCCTGCCAGGCGTTTCCGTCGCTTTTTTCTACAAATAGGCCTTTGCTGAGACGATCGACCTCGCTCAGGCGATGCAGTATCAGCTCAAGCCGTTTCAGAGTGGTTCGCCCTGCAGCTTTCTTCAGCGCGAAAATGTGGTTGCTGTCGATGCCGAAGCTAGAAAATTTCCGACCCTGCTTGTGGAGAATCATTCGGCGTACATCGTCGGAGAGCCGCCAAAGGAAGGAGGGAATCTGAGTGTTTTCCGCTTCGAGTGAATCGATAATTTTAGAAACTCTGCCCGCGTCGCCCTCGAGGAACGCGATAAAAAGAGTTTCCTGATCAAAACGCGAAACATCGGAGACGGCGTCGATCACATCATTGAGATCGATTTCCGGTTTTTGGCAGAGCAGTGTGAGTTTCTGGATTTCCTGTAGTGTCGCAAGCAGGTTGCCCTCGGTTTTTTCCGCGATAAAGTCCGCGGCTTCTGCTGAGAGCGCCTGGCCGCTGACAGCCTGAATCCGTTCGGTGATCCAAAGAGGAAGCCGATTTCTCGGGATCGGCTCCGCGCTGATTAATTTCGCATTATTTTTAAGCGCAATGAACCAGTCTTTCTTCTCGGTTGTCCAATCGTATTGCAGAAGGCTGACGACCACGATTTTGGTCTCATCGGCCGCCTTAATCATTGCCTTTACCGCCTCAGGGCCGTTTCGGCCGATTGTGGAGCGGGGAAAGGTGACTTCGATGAGGGATTTTTCTCCGAAGAGCGACATATCGCCGAGCGCCTCGTAGAGTTCGGAGTAATCGGCATTGCCTTCAAACGAGAATGACTTGCGTTCGGTATATCCGTTTGCGAAAGCCGCGCGCCGAATGGAATCCTGAGCCTCGATCGCAAGCAGCGGTTCGTCTCCTAAAATAAACCAAAGCGGCGGCAAAGCGCCGCCGGCTTTCGATTTAAGTAGTTGATCGACAGAATTTCTGACGGCCATTATTTTTTGGTTTCCGTTGCGAGTCGGAACTGTTCCTCAGAGATATGCGCCATCCGCGCCACCATCTGATGGATCAGGACCTGCTGCATTTCTTCATAGAGCAGGCGCTCTTCGTTGGCGATACCGTTGTAGTCGCTTTCGTCTTTAATCAGTTCGCGAGTCGCGTAGATCTGAGTTGCGGGCAGGATCTCATTGCCGTTTTGCGCGACGACACGGAAGGTATTTGTTAAGCGCAGGCTGTAGATACGTCCCCGGCCTTCCGAGTTGTATGCGAGCACCGCGGTTCCCCTGTTCTGTCCGAGGAATTCAAAAATCGCTTCCGCTTCATCACGGACCTTGACGACCTTCACATTCGTCTGGGCTTCAATGTTGCGACGGATTGTCGCCGCGATCAAAGAATTCTCGCCCATTGCGATGTAGAGCGTTGAAAAGGGCAGCGTCTGTCTGCCTCTGAGATGCCAGCCGCAGCCGGAGAGCGTGAAGAGACCCGCCGCGCCCGCGGCGATAAAGGCTCTTCTGCTGAGTGCAGCCGAGTGTGAGGATTCTGTTCGTATTTTAGCCAAAATTAAACCTTCGGTTAAGACGGGCCGGGCCGGTATCGACCGGCTCGGCCGCGCTGCGGGTTAAACGACGATATTCACCAGTTTGTTGGGAACAACAATGATCTTGCGCGCGGGTTTGCTGTCCATGAAGCGCTGTGCGTCAGGATTGGCAAGGGCCGCAGCTTCGACTGTCGCTTTGTCGGAGCCTGCAGGAACATTGATTTCTCCGCGCAGTTTACCGTTGATCTGGATCACGTATTTGATCTCATCGGCAATCAGCGCGTTGGTATCCACTTCCGGAACCGATGCGTCAAGGATAGAGGTGCCGATACGATCCTGATAACCGAGATCTTCGAAGAGCTGAGCTGTAATATGCGGAGCGATCGGGTAGAGGGTTCTCAGAAGAACGGAGAAGCATTCATTAATGACCGCTTTCGTTCCCTTGGCGTCTCTCTTTTTGATGCCTTCAAGCGTATTGAGCATCTTCATTGCGGCGGAGACCACGGTGTTGTACTGCATGCGGTCCAAATCGAAGAGAGCCTGTTTGAGCGAAGTATAGATATCGCGTCTGACAGCTTTATCTTCGTGGGACAGCTCGTTCACATTCAGCGGAATGTTTTCCGCGATGATGTCTCTGCAGCTGTAGCCGAAATTCCAAAGTCTGCGCATGAATCGGAACGTTCCTTCGGCGCCGGAATTGCTCCATGCGGCGCTCTGATCGGGAGGTCCTGCAAACATAACGAAGGCTCGGGCGGTATCGGCACCGTATTTGCCGATAATGACGGAGGGTTCCACGACGTTGTTCTTAGACTTGGACATCTTTTCGATGCCGCCGCTGATAACGGGCAGACCGTCTTCTTTGGCTGTAATCTTAATCGGGCGTCCCTTCGGGTCGTATTCAATATCGAGCTCGCTCGGATAGAACCAGCGCTTTCCTCCGCCCGGAAGTTCGCGATAGTAGCATTCGGAGGTGAGCATACCCTGAGTAAAGAGGCGCTTAAACGGCTCGTCGAACTTCACGAGACCGAGATCGCGCATGACCTTTGTCCAGAAGCGCGCGTAGAGCAGGTGCAGAACCGCGTGTTCGATACCGCCGATGTACTGATCCATCGGCATCCAGTAATCGTTGCGTTCATCGACCATACCGGTTTCGCAGTCCGGTGAGCAGTAGCGCATGTAATACCAGCTGGAATCCACGAAGGTATCCATGGTGTCGGTTTCTCGTTTCGCTTCAGCGCCGCACTTCGGGCAGGTGCACTTGAGGAATCTTTCGTCCTTATCGAGCGGATTGCCTGAGCCGTCAGGAATCAGGTCGTCCGGCAGAATAACCGGGAGATCTTTTTCCGGAACCGGAACGGGGCCGCAGTGCGGACAGTTAATGATCGGGATCGGAGTGCCCCAGTAGCGCTGACGGGAGATGCCCCAGTCGCGCAGACGGTACTGAACTTCAAGTCGGCCGAGTCCGAGCGCCTCGAGATCTTTAGCGACCGCTTCTCTGGCTTCTTCAAAATTCAGTCCGTTGTACTTGCCGGAGTTGATGCAGTAGGTGCCTTCCTTATCTGCATACCAATCGTGCCAGACGGTATTGTCGTACTCATGGTCTTCTTTAGCGATGACCTGTGTGATGGGCAGACCGTACTTGAGCGCGAAAGCGAAATCGCGTTCGTCATGAGACGGTACGCCCATGACAGCGCCTTCGCCGTAGGACATCAGGACGTAGTTGCCGATCCAGACTTCAACCGGTTCTCCGGTGAGCGGATGCTTCACAAAGAACCCGGTTCTGACGCCTTTCTTTTCCATTGAAGCCATATCGGCTTCGGAGACAGGGCCTTTGCGGCATTCTTCAATAAAGGCCTGCAGTTCGGGTTTGTCTTTTGCGAGTCTTTCCGCAAGCGGGTGTTCCGCGGCGATTGCGGCAAAGGTGACGCCCATGATGGTATCGGGGCGGGTGGTGTAGACACGGAGTTCTTTCTTTTCGCCGTCGATTTCATAGGGGAATGCGAAATTGACGCCGTAGGATTTTCCGATCCAATGTTCCTGCATACGGCGGACCTGTTCCGGCCAGCCCTCGAGTTGATCGAGGTCCTTGAGCAGTTCTTCGGCGTACTGAGTGATACCGAGGTAATAGCCCGGGATTTCACGCTTTTCCACCGGAGCGCCGCTTCGCCAGCCTTTTCCGTCGATCACCTGTTCGTTGGCGAGTACGGTATGGTCAACCGGGTCCCAGTTAACGATCTGAGTCTTGCGGTATGCGATGCCTTTTTCGAGCATCTTGAGGAACATCCACTGATTCCAGCGGTAGTAATCGGGCTTGCAGGTGGTCACTTCACGGGACCAGTCAAAAGCGAGGCCGAGCGGCTCCATCTGCGACTTCATATCCGCGATGTTGCTGAAGGTCCATTTGGAGGGCGCGACTTTTTTAGCAATCGCGGCGTTCTCAGCGGGCAGGCCGAAGGAGTCCCAGCCCATCGGGGTCATGACGTTCATACCGCGCATACGCAGATAGCGGTACATGACGTCATTTAACGTGTAGTTACGGACGTGTCCCATGTGCAGCTTGCCGCTAGGGTAAGGAAGCATGGAGCAGACGTAGAATTTTTTCTTAGGTTTGCCGTTGGCGTCTAATGCGTTTTCAACCGCTCGATAGACATCGTTCTTGCGCCAATGGGCTTGTTGTACGGATTCAACCTCCGCGGGATCGTATGTTTCTCTCATGAGACTCATTAACTTGTCGAACTAGAAAATGAGTCAATTATAGGTTATCCGTCTCGTCCATAGAGGACTTGCGAAGTCAAAGAAGCGTGTGCCTCTAATATATAGATACCGCTCGTTACATACCCGGAAAAATGGTTCCTCAGCGCGGAATTCAGGGCTAAGCGTAAAACTTGCGCGTCTTTCTCAAGGCAGTCTTCAGAATCGTTTGCTAGACTTTCGCATCTTTAAAAAAGAAGAAACGATATGAATGATCTCTTAGACTCTTTGAATCCGGAGCAAAAAGCTGCGGTGACGCTCGGTGAAAAATCAGCTTTGATTTTAGCGGGCGCCGGATCCGGGAAGACGCGTGTTCTGACGAGCCGAATTGCTTATCTGCTTCAGTCGGACATGGCTTATCCCAGTGAGATATTAGCGGTGACTTTTACCAACAAAGCCGCCAAAGAGATGCTGACGCGTTTATCGACCATGATGCCGGTGAATGTGCGCGCGATGTGGGTCGGTACCTTCCATGGGCTGTGCAACCGCATGCTGCGTCTGCACCACAATGAAGCGGGGCTGCCGGCTTCGTTCGCGATTCTTGATCAGAGTGATCAGCTTTCCGCGGTGAAGCGCATTATGAAGGCCAACGGCATTTCCGATGAAGAATTCAAGCCGAGAGAAGTCCAGAACTATATCAACCGTTGTAAAGAAGAAGGGCTCAGAGCCAAAGACGCGCCCATTAATTTCCAGCGCGGCTCTGCCTTTAGAGAGATCTATGACTTATATGAAAAGATTCTGGTTCGTGAAGGCGCCTGTGATTTCGCGGAGCTGCTTTTAAGAAGTTACGAACTTCTTAAAAACCATCCGCTGATTCTTGAGCACTATCAGAATCGGTTCCATTTCATTTTGATTGACGAGTTCCAAGACACCAACAAGCTTCAGTATCGCTGGATCAAGCTGCTTTCCGGCATTGGTGAGCCCGGGCGTCGTCCCAACAGTGTATTTGCGGTCGGCGACGATGATCAGTCGATTTACGCGTTCCGAGGCGCCAATGTCGGCAACATGCAGGACTTTGTGCGTGAGTTCAAAATCGGAGAGCCGATTCGCTTGGAACAGAACTATCGTTCGCAGGGAAATATTCTGGACGCGGCCAACGGTCTGATCGCCAACAATTCTCAGCGACTGGGCAAGAAGCTTTGGACAGAGGCCGGTGAAGGCGACAAAGTCCGGGTGTATTCCGCGCCTTCAGACGTGGATGAAGCCGCTTACGTGGTGGATACGGTAAAAGAGTATGCGGATTTAGGGACGCCCTATAAAGAGATGGCGATCCTTTATCGTTCAAACGCGCAGTCACGTGTTTTGGAAGCCGAGTTTACGCGCCGGGGCATTCCCTATAGTGTGTACGGCGGCCTCCGATTCTTCGATCGAGCGGAAATTAAGAACGCGATTTCATATATGCGTTTAGCGGAAAACACCGCGGATGACTCCGCTTTTCTGCGCGTTGTTAATCTGCCCGCCCGCGGAATCGGTGCCAAGACCATTGAAACCCTGATTAACTTTGCAGGCGACAACGGCATTTCTCTGTATGACGCCTGCGGTTATGCCAAAGGGGCGGCCGCGGCCAAGCTGGAAGTTTTCCGCGCCATTATTGAGGATCTGCGCGAGAAGAAGGACGAGCTGCCTTTATCGAAGTTTGTCGACTATACGGTAGAGAAGAGCGGACTGAAGGAAATGTATGAGCTTGATCCTAACGGTTCTGAGCGCCTAGAGAATCTGCGCGAGCTGACGTCAGCGGCGACCGGTTATGTGGATGCCGAAGCGATTGATGAAGAAGATGAAGAGGAGAGTGTTCGCGACGAGAATATGACTGCGCTTCAGGGCTTTTTATCGCACGCCAGTCTGGAAGCCGGAGAAAATCAGGCCAAAGCGGATCAGGACGCGGTTCAGCTGATGACGGTTCACGCATCCAAGGGTTTGGAATTTAATCTGGTTTTCATTACCGGCCTGGAAGACGGACTGTTCCCGCACGGGAACTCGATGGGCAGCAATAAGGATCTGGAGGAAGAGCGCAGACTGATGTATGTCGCGATCACACGCGCAAGAAAGAATCTGTACATCACGCTTGCCGAGCGTCGGATGCTGCACGGAACGACCCGATATTCTTCTCAGAGCATGTTCCTTAGGGAGCTGCCTGAAGAGAATCTCAAGTGGCTTTCCAAACCCGGGTATACCGACTCGGATGATTCTGACGACTACAGCAGCAGCGGATCCGGTTATGGTTTTGCGCGCGGAAGCAAGTTTAGCCGTCGCGGAAGCAGCGATTGGTCAAATAATAATTACCGCGAATCAGGACGCACTTACAATTCCAATATGCCTGAATGGGCAAAAGGCATACTTGGCGGAAAATTAGAAAAACAGCAAGAGAATAAAATACGAGCAAAAATCGACAATGGTTCTCCATATAAATCCGGTGATCGTCTGCTTCATGAAAAATTTGGAGCGGGAACCGTGCTCAGTACAAAAGGAGCAGGGGAGGAGTTAGTCCTTCAAATTAAGTTCGACAGCTCAGGTGTAAAAGACCTTTTATATCGTATTGCGAAGAAAAAGATATCGGACCTTTAAGTTGTAAAAATCCAGTTATTAGACGGCTTCTTGAATTAAATCAAGAAGTCATTTTTATTTATCTTGATTACTGCTCAAAGTAAAAAAAGAAGCATAGAACGTCGTTTAAGTTCACGTTGTGTAAATAAATTGTTACTAGATAAATCATTATATCTATAAGAAACAAATGATGTATACGAAGTCTTAGCATGGAAAGAATAGTGATAGATATAATGTCTACATAATTGCTAAAGTTAAAGTAAAACTTTAACTTGATGTACTCTGTTATATCTATTTGAAAACATTAGAAATAATTTGTATAAATCAGCTAAAGCACAATTGATGACTAAATGTAAATATATGTTATATTTGTATCGTTGGTTGTTATAGTCGCATATCTATAAAATACTTCACTAATACGAGTAAAATTTTATAAAATTATGTAAATTAAATAGATATACAGTTTAGAAATTTTTAACTAATCTAGTATTTTTATAAGATAATAATGAATATTTATTTAGAAAAATTATAATTATGTTATCTTATTGTTTATAGATAAATGTAGTTCTTTATGTTTAGTATTTATTGAATAACTATGAAAGCAGGATGCTGATGATGTAAACAAGAAGATAATGATTTGTACAATAGATATAAATATTAGCTGTATATTCTGTCTCATTACTATTATTTCAATATTGATTGAACTATTTCATATCAATTTATTTAATTATATAAATCAAAATTTCTATCTGTTGTATGGATAAATTTCTATTAATCTGAACAGGATAATTTATTAATCAAGATCTATATGATGAAAATTGTTTATCTACTCTGTAATTGAATGATCGAATTATTTAGATGCGGTTATTATGATATTTAGATTTCAGCGCGAGATGAGGCTGACTAAGAATAGTTGAAGAACACGAGTCCCCTCATGATAGATTTTTGATTTTGAAGCTGACTCATCGGCTGATGATGCGACTGTGATGTCCGCTCAGAATATAGTCAGGATTTTCTCATGGCCGGCGTCGACCGTCACTGTTCTCTGAACCGCTGACTTAATATGTCATTGATCTAAGCCGGCTGATAGCATGAAGGCGTTATTCTTCCGCAGGCTCTTCTTTAAGAGACTTGCGCTGTCTTCCGGGCGTGCCCTTCTGGTAAAGCGGAATAAACGGTGTAATCGCTGTCGGCAGCGGCGTAAACGAGTAATTGTCGCTTTCAAGCAGCTCTATCAAACGTTTGTTGTAAAAGACTCGATCGCGGCCGTCCTCGGTTCTGGACAGAATATTGGCGTGCGCTAAGTCATTGAGAATGTGACTTGCGACCTGTCTGCGTGTATTGATGTAGCTCGAAAGCTCACCGGTTCGGCAGGCCGGATGCATAAATATGGCCGGTAGGAAAGCAATGTGCGATGACAGACCGATATTCTTCAGATAGTCTTCCGTCTGATTGTATAAACGGTCAATACTGCGCAGCAGTTCAATACTCATCGAGGTCGCTTTCAGCAGTGTGCGAAGCATGTACTGAAGATATGGCGACCACTGACGCGTGCGCAAACCGTAAAGCCTTTCCTCAATTCCAAAATGCGCATTGGTGACGAGCGCTTTGCCAAGCTGAATGCAGGGCGCTGGGGAATTAAGATCGCGGCCCATGAGCGAAAGCTGCAGAAGAATCTGACCGATTCGTTCATTGTGACGGCTAAGCGGCGCAATCGCCATGAAATACAGATTGCACAGAAGCGAATGCACTAGCGGGTCGAGATCGTTCGGTGTGCGGCAGTAATTATCCCAGCGAACCAGTTCAAACTGAACCGCTTTACTGTCCGGGAATGGGTCCGGAGCTAAAAGACGCTCGCCGATGTCTTTATTCTGTCGCCACGTAATTTGGTCCGCCGGAAACTGGTTTGCGATCTGAATGATGGTTTTAACAGAAACCGGAGAGAAGGGCGCAGACTCCGCTCCGACGGTAAGCGCTTTAACATAATCGTCGAGAAGCACCAAAGACTCTACACCCGGATTCGGGACGATCTCCGAAAGAAAATAATCACTCAGGGAGACTTGATGATCCCGCTTCATGAGCTGATTCTTTGCCTCAACAATCGTCATCAGTCTTGATGAAGTTTCAGGGATGCGCGAAGTGGCAAAGCTGTATCTGAAATCGGAGAGTTCGCGGACAACTTTAAGGCATGTTTTTAGAATAAGTTCATTCTCCAACCCTTCCGAATTGGAGGGCGGCGGAAGACTTATCGTACCTTGAGAGGCCGCTTGTCTAATCTCTTGAAAGTGCATAGGTCCCGATTAGTTATGTTTCTATGTGTTTTTAAGTTTGGTATTGTAATTCAACCCGAGAATTAGTGGTTTGCTTCATCGCCTGAGCTTCAAAGCTCAGAGTCTCAGTCGCTCTCAAATTACCTTGTTGCAATTTGATAACATGCGAAAAAAAAACATGCTCATTTCGGCCGGAAAAAGTTTTATTATTCCGGTGTCGAAACCGGAGGATGACGTGAACAAACTTGGTACCAGACATCGTTTTCAGAAATTTGCGCCGCACAACATTACGCTTTCTTTAGAAGGCGCCCGCAGACGCTCGCTCTTCATGCTCGGCTATCAGCGTTATCAGACACGCGGAAAGCTCGACACAAGATCGCAGCCCTGGATGCAGGCGGACAAACTGAAAACGGTGATTTAACCTCAAGCTTTTCATCTCAGCAGGAGCCCGATTTATCGGGCTCCTGCTGCATCTGTTACTTAGCCAGACGAGAAAGTGCGAGTTTTGCCAGCACTGTGGAGGCAAGCGGAAGCACTTCGTCATTAAAGTCGAATTTCGGGTTGTGCAGCGGCGTTTTGTGTTCGTCGTCCACGATGCCGATACGGCAGATCGTACCAGGAATCTTTGCCTGATAGCGGCTGAAGTCTTCACTGGACATGTAAGGACCGATGGACGGGTTTACATTCTCTTCTCCCAGCATTTCAGTGACAAGCTTAATGGCGGATTCTGTCATTTCCTTGTCATTATTTACCGACGGAATAAGACGGATGTAGTCAACTTCAGCCGTGAGGCCGTGCGCCAGAGCGATTCCTTCAGCCATTCTGCGGATGGTTGTTTCGCATAAATCTCTGAGCTCGGGAAGAAATGTTCTTACAGTGCCCCCAAGCTGGACTTCTCCCGACACTACATTGTATGTGCCGACCATGCCTGCTGAGAAATAGCAGATAGAAACCACAGCGGATTCAAGCGGATCAACTTTGCGGGAAACGATGGTCTGGAGCGCCTGATAGAGTTCAGAGGCAGCAGGGATAGGGTCTACGCCCTGATGGGGTCTTCCTCCGTGCGTGCCCTTGCCTATCAGTTTGATCGCGAAGCTGTCGGAAGCGGCCTGGATATGTCCGACTTTAAAGCCGATCTGTCCCTTTTTGAGACCCGGTTCATCGTGCGCTCCGATGGTTTCTGCGACCTGATATTTTTCGAGCGCACCGCTGTTGACGATTGCAAGCGCACCCTGACCGGTTTCTTCAGCCGCTTGGAAGACGCAAAGCACGCGTCCCGCAAAATTCCGGTGAGCTGCAAGGTAGGCCGCGGCGCCGAGTAGCCAGGTCTGGTGACCGTCGTGGCCGCAGGCGTGGCAGCGCCCTTCAACTTGAGAAGACCATGGTTTGCCGCCGAAGTCCTTCATCTTGAGCGCATCAATATCGGCACGAAGAGCAACCGTTTTACCCGGCTCGCTGCCTTCAATGAGCGCAAAGAGAGAGCCTTTGCTCGTGGTCGTATCGATGTCTTTTTCCGCAACGCCGTGGCTGAGAAGGAATTCGTGAATTTTGCCAATCGTTCTTTCTGTCTCAAAGCCGCATTCCGGATGAGCGTGAATATCTCGGCGGAACTCTTTCAGCTCGTCATACATTGCTGTGATTTCCGGGAAACAGACGTCTTGTCGGACGGGGTTGTCCATGGGATTCTCCTGATAATGATTAGTTTGTAATATCGAAAGGATAGGCTTGTTGGGTAACCTTTTCAACACTTCGAGGTAATTTGTCAGTTTTTTTGAACAAAAAAAGATTTGCACAAAAATATTTTTTTATGCGGAATTTCCTGAAGATTTGTATTTTTATCGATAAAAAATGATTTTTCTAATACTACTTTTATCTAATACTGATTAAATGGGACGAGATAGAAATTATTTACACACTGATATAACCATGTGAATTTGTTAATTAAACAAACAAATTGAGATAAAAAATAAAAGGTCCCGTTTGGGACCTTTTTATTAAAATTCGGCTAATCGCCGATAATTTCTGCTAGGGAGGTTATTTTGAAATCGTCTGCCGTTTTTCCCTGCAGTTCAGCTTCCTGAAGCCAAACCGGTTTGCGGCCTCTGCCGGCCCAGGTCTGTCCGTTGGGGCCCATATATTTCGGCACAGCCGCTCCCTTGCGCATAATCCGTTTTAAACCGAGTTCGGCGGGCTGGAAATCAAATTTCTTAATAAGGTCTCTGCAGGTATTTAAAGCATCAAGGCGGTCCCTGCGTGAGACTTCTTTAATTCTCTCCTCCAGCGCTTCTCTTTCTTTCAATAAATCGTCTAACTCTGCCATTTTGGTTATCTCGCTCAATTGATTTTATAGCGGAAATATATCACATTTTTTATTAATTATTTTTAAAAATATTTTATTTTTAATTAAATATGTTTAAAAAAGTCTTTTTTGAAAATATTTTTGATAATTGTATAAAAATATCCGTAGATACCCGTTCAGGTGTCTAAAATCGCAAAAATTAACCTGATTTGTTAATCTATTCGGCAATCTGTGTGAACTGTGACTGTCGGAGGAATCTTGAAAAAAACGCTTTTATTAATTGACGGATCCAACTTTATCTTCCGTGCGTACCATGCGGTACCGCCTCTGACGACTTCCGACGGCCGCCCCACAAATGCGATCCGTGGCTTTTTATCCATGCTTCGCGTGTTGATGAAGGATGTGCCGACCGAGTACGTGGCCTGTGTGGTTGATCCGAAGGGAAAGACATTCCGCTCTGACATCTATCCCGAATACAAAGCCAACCGGCCGCCTATGCCGGAAGAATTAGCGGTTCAGATCCCTGTGATTTTTGAAGGCGTGAAAAAGGAAGGGATTCCGTTTCTTCAGGTTCCCGGTATTGAAGCCGACGACACGATCGGTACACTGGCCAAGCGAGCGACCGCCGAAGGCTTCACCGTCGTGATTGCCACAGGTGACAAAGATTATGCCCAGCTTGTTAATGAGGACGTCATCCTTATTAATACAATGGGCAAAGATAATACCTGGATGAACACAGAAGGCGTTATTCAGAAGTTCGGCGTGCCGCCCGACAGGATCATTGACTATCTTGCGCTGATGGGCGACAAGATCGATAACGTACCGGGTGTTCCTAAGTGCGGGGAGAAGACCGCTGTTAAGTGGATCAATGAATATGGTTCGATGGACGGCGTGATTGAGAACGCGGACAAAATTAAAGGCAAGATCGGAGAAAATCTTCGTAATTCACTCGAATTCTTACCGACCGCGCGCGCACTGGTGACGATTAAAACCGACGCGGATTTGTCTGAGGAGGTGCCGACCTTTGAAACGCTCAGGCTGCGGGAACCCAATCGCGAAGAGCTGATGGATTACTACAACAAGCTCGAATTCAGAACCTGGGCTCGCGAGCTGAAAAAATCTTCGGCCGCGGGCGAGGTTAAATCTCTGGACTCTGCTTCTTCAGCCTCTAAACGCGCTGTGGTCGGCGCGGCTCCGATTGAAGGCGAGACGCTGGATCTCTTTGCTTCGGAGTCTCAGGCCGCGCCCGAGCGGAAACTCACGATTATTCAGGATGAGACTCAGGCTAAAGAACTCGCTCAGCATCTAGAAAAGCTCGCAGGTCAGGAAGAGATTTCCATGTATGTGATCAGTGAAGGCGAGGGACAGCAGAGTCTTCAGCCTTTGGGCGCCGCATTCGGCAGAGAAAACGGTGAGAGCTGGTACGTCCCGATAGAAGACGGCATTCTGATGAGTGACGCGATTGCGCCGGAAGTGTTTGGCGATATTTTTAAGAATGTGCTGAATAATCCCAAGCTTGGCAAAGCGGGCTATGACATTAAGCAGACTCGCCATGTTTTTGCCAACGTCGGTCTGACGCTGGAAGGCATGCAGGACGATGTCATGCTTCAGAGTTATGTTTTGGAAGCGCATCGCTCGCACGCGATCGAAAAGCTTGCGATGAACTGGCTTCAGTATGAGCTCGCAGACGAGGAATCTCTTTTAGGCAAAGGAGCCAAGAAGAAGTCTTTCCGTGACGTCGGTACGGAAAAAACAGCTGAGTTTGCTTCTCAAAGGGCTTATGTCATAGCCCGACTGAATCGCCTCTTTAATAAAGCGCTTTCAGACGATAAGAAGCTGGAATCGATTTATCGGGATATTGAACTTCCGATTTCTCTGGTGCTCTTTAAGATGGAGCAGAACGGAGTTTTGATTGACTCCATGCTTCTCAATAAACAAACGGCAGAACTTCAGGCTCAGCTGAAAGAACTGGAAGAGAAGGCTTACGAGGCCGCAGGAGAGACTTTTAAACTTTCGTCTCCGAAGCAGCTGGGCGAAATTCTGTTTGACAAAATGGGCGTCGTGATCGCGGGCTCAAAGCCCAAGAAAACGGCTTCCGGCAACTACTCTACGAGTGAAGAGGTACTTTCCGAGCTTGCGGCGGACTATCCGCTCGCCAAGATCGCACTGGAATACCGTACATTGAGCAAGCTCATGACAACCTATACGGAAAAACTTCCGCATATGGTGGATAAGAAAGATGGCCGCATTCACACGACGTTTGAGCAGGCGGTTGCTGTGACGGGTCGTCTCTCCTCAACAAACCCGAATCTGCAGAACATTCCGATCCGCACAGAGGAAGGACGCAAGGTTAGGGAAGCGTTTATCGCCGCGCCCGGCTGCAAGCTGATCAGTGCGGACTACAGCCAGATTGAGCTGCGTATCATGGCGCATCTTTCTGAGGATCCGGGGCTGGTGGACGCTTTTAAACATAATGCGGATATTCATACGGCCACAGCGGCGGAAGTTTTTGGTAAGGCGCGTGATCAGGTAACGCCGAACGACAGACAAATCGCCAAAGTGATTAACTTTGGTTTGATTTACGGTATGAGCGCTTTCGGGCTTGCGAAGAATCTCGGCATTGATCGTCAGGACGCTAAGAACTACATTACAAAGTACTTTGCGCGTTATCCGGGCGTTCGCGACTATATGGACCGGATTAAAGCGCTGGCCGATCGACAGGGCTATGTTGAAACAGCGCTGGGCAGAAGGCTTTGGCTTCCGGACATGCGTGCGGGCGGTATGCGCAGGGCTGCCGCGGAGCGAGCCGCCATTAACGCGCCGATGCAGGGTTCAGCGGCAGACTTGATCAAGCTTTCCATGATTGCGGTTCAGAAATGGATTGAAGACAAAAAGCTCAAGAGCAAGCTGATTCTTCAGATTCATGACGAATTGATCATGGAAGTTCCTGAAGACGAAGTGGCATTGGTCACGGAAAATCTTCCGAAGATCATGGATTCCGTTGTAACGCTTCATGTTCCGCTGATCGCCGAAGTCGGATCAGGCGACAACTGGGAAGCGGCTCACTAGAGCGTCCTTCGAGAAGTCAGACAGCAAAAAGCCGAGCGTGGAGCTCGGCTTTTTGCTTTTAACTGTTTGATTAATCGCAGGCTTTAGCCTTTTCCGGCACAAGGCGGCCGACTTCTTTCTTATCGGCGTCGAGCAGGATCAGCTGCTTATCTGCTTTTTGCAGGTAGTGGGTACGGCTAAGCAGGTTAAGGAAGTTTTCTTCCTGTTCCATATATTCTTTAGCGCAGAGTTTGCGTGTCATTCCCATGCCGGACAGATCAATTTTGCCGTCCGCATCCAGCTGATATGTACCGGTGAGATAGTTGCATCCCGGTTCTCCGGAGATCTTGCCGTCTTTATGAAACGTGATCGTAGCGGGGAGTTCGCACTTAGAGGACTGTTCTTTTACAAGAGGCATCCAGGAATTTGCAGAAATATCTTCCGCTGTGATGGCAAACGCAGAAGCAGCCGTCGCGGAAAGAACCAGAGTCGCAATGATTTTATGCATTTTTATATAACCTCCATTTGTTGATTCCTAGCTTAATAGAAATCAAAAAAGCTCAGGGTTAAAGCGGATCTTTAATGTGCAACCAAATTTATCCATAGGCTGATCGCTTGAATGAAGGACGAATAAATCGACTGGCGCAGCCCTTTGGAAAATTGCCTAACCTAGATTTAGTTTGCTCGAAGACGTCAGCGAGAAGGAAGACGCGGTCTGTGGGAAGCGCATTGAAAAGAGGAAAATCAGCGAACACAAAAAGTAATCGGATCACTCAAAACGCTGTGTAATTATTTGACTATTTATCACTTTTTTAGAAAAAAGCGGATTAGCGATCTGTCAAATAACTGAGGCTGGGTGTGATGACGCGGCAGTGATATTCCGGCATCCATGCAGTATTTCTTGATTTTTACTTCGGCGATTAAGCGGCTGTCGAAACGAAAACGCTCAATTTTCACGATCACGCACTTGCGGAAGCAGGGAGGCGGCAGATTTTAGACAATCAGAGCTTCATAATTTCCAGGGAGTGGTTCTCAGCTATTTTGTTCGGGTCGCGTAGAGGATTAGGGAAAAATTACACCGGGACAGTTCTCGGATCTTTTTGTGACAGGCAAACGAATCGAATCCTATCCGCGGTCGGTACGACGAACGCTATTCGACCTTTGGCTGCAGAAGCACCTGAAACACAAGTCTTGAACTGAGCTCGAGAACAATGTATTTTGAAAATAGGGAGTTCTGCCGCCTTGAAACAGAAGGATGCAGATTCCTCAAACCAATGTCCCAATAGTAAAAGCAATAAAACACGCACCCCCGAGGAGTAAATCATGAAAGTTACTGCCGTCTTCTTCTCACCCACCTGTAATACAGAAAAATATGTCACAGAAATGGTTCAGGTGACCGGAGAAATGCCGGAAGTTATTAATGTGACGTCACGAGACAGTGAGGAACGTGTTTTTGGTCCGGATGAGCTGGTGGTTTTCGGCGCTCCGGTCCATGGAGGTCTTATTCCTGAAATCGCTGCAAGACGCTTTTCCAAGTTCAAAGGAACGCGCACTCCGGCTGTGATCGTGGCTTCCTACGGTAATCGTCACTATGACGACGCTTTGGTTCAGATGCAGGATATTTTGAGCGCCCAAGGCTTTTTACCTCAGGGAGCCGCCGCGGTTATCGGACGTCATACCTTCGGCGAAATACAGACGGACCGACCCAATGCGGCAGACCTTGAAGAAGCGCGTGATTTTATGAAAAGACTTCTTGCTTCAGAACGTAAGGAAGAAGCCTTAGCGCTGCCCGGAAATCGGCCGTACCTCGCAAAAGGCGTTAAAGGACGCTTCCGTCCCCAAACCAAAAAAGAACTTTGCGTCGGATGCGGCATGTGCGTGAGAGATTGTCCTGTAGGCGCGATTGCAGAAGACTGCGCGACAATCTCTGAGGAATGCATTTCCTGCTTCCGCTGCATTCGACATTGTCCGATGAAAGGTAAATTTGCGGACTCCGATCTTTACAAGCAAGTGGCTGCAATGATGACGGAGAAACTCGCGGTGCCTCGTCCCAACGAATTTTATCTGTAGTCTGTGACGCCTGATTATTCGACTAAACGAATCTTGTTGGTAAATTTTTGAAGAGGAAGTTCGGTTTTGCGGGACTTCCTCTGTGCTGTTTGAGTACGCGCAGCCGTATCTCGGCAGGCGGTTTTACGTTCAAATGAAACGGTGTCCAAGGCTCACAGCCTTTCTCGAAAGCGGACGAAGGATCAGGAATAAAAAAGGCCTGCGTCGGAGCAGACCTTCAGGAACATTCTTCTTAACTAATCGGCCGAGTGTCCGGCTCAAAGACAGAACGCCACATAGGATAGAGCGAACCGTAAGAAAGGGCTGTGATGAAGAGGGCCCAAATGATAACCAGCATCTCGCCGAAGCCGCCGAGTGAAGAGCAGACCACCGCGCCTCCGGTCGCCATGATGAAAAGAAGCAGGCCGAGTGTCACAATCGGACCGAGAATTCGGAAGCAGACAATGAGACTGAAGAAGAAGGCTTTAGCCATCGGCATGCCGCGCCAGGCGATCAGCATCGGAGAAAAGCAGGTGACGCCAAGAAGGGTAACGTAGAGAACGCTGCCGACAATTAAACCGGCCCAGGGAAGGTGCGAGAGGATACTAGCGGTGTCATAGACACCGTTGACCGCTTTCCATTGCTCAATCGCAGGGGCGGAAAGCGCCTGAACGATAAAGTTGATCACAATAACGCACAGGCCGTAAATCAGCCCGAGAAGAATGAGCTTATTGCGTACCGCGGGATTTTTAAAGCCTTCGGCATAACAGCCGATCGCGGTCGGGATGCGTCCCTGAGTCAGCTCTCGTCCGCATCCTGCGAAGGCGAGAGCACTGAAGGGCGTAATAATCGAGCTGATTAGAATGCCGACATAGGGAATTTTGAGATATTCGCCGGGAATGTTGGCGATGAAAAGCAGAAGAATATAAATGCCGAGTACACCGAAAATGGCAAGCGGAGCCTTGGCCATAATTCGGCAGGACTGCCTCAGCCATTCCATGCCCGTGCTCATGGGCAGACGATTATTGTTCATGAAATCAAAATAAAACTAAATCCAAGGAAGATCCGACGCTTTGGCCTTCCTGCGTAAAAGCAGAATCTTCTCGAAGTGAGAAGGATCATGCGGCTTAAGCAGGGAAGCAGGACGGGGCATGTAATAGTCGTACAGCCGAGAAACCCAGAAGCGAAGCGCGGCGCGTCGAAGCATATCCTGCCAGAGTTCTCGGTCGGCTTCTGTAAGCGCTCTGACAGAGTTGTAACCATCTATAAGCGCCTGTGCTTTAGGCATATCGATTTCACCGGTTTCCAGATTGATGCACCAGTCATTGAGTACGACGGCAAGATCGTAGAGGAAAGGGGCATTGCAGGCAAAGTAAAAGTCGATAATTCCGCCGAGTTTTTCTTCTTTACCGTTCACTTCGATCAGTGAGTTGTTGCGGAAAAGGTCGGCGTGGACTGCTCCGTTGGGAAGCGCTTTATAAGCGGGAGAGTTTTCCAGATCAACCTGGTAGGAAACTTCTTCTTCAAGAAGTTCATAAAGGCGTTCGGGAAGATAAGGCTTTAATCCCGGCATCACGGAGAGCCAGAATTTGGATCCTTTGGTATTTTCCTGAACCAGCGGAAAATCTTCTACAGCCGAGTGCATCTGAGCTAGAACGGCGCCAAGCTCTCCGCATACCTTCGCCGAAGGAAGCTCAACGTATTGTCCGGGGATGCACGCTGCGATACAGCAGGGTTTGCCGCAGACCTCTGAGGAAAGACTGCCGTCTTTAGCGGGGATCGGCGCGCTGACATTTAATCCTTTCTTACCGAGGTGATGCGTGAGCTCTAAATAGTAAGGAACCTGCTCCTTATTCAGTCGCTCAAATACGGTAAGTACGTATTTGCCTTTATCCGTGTCGAGATAGAAATTGGAATTCTCGATTCCGGAAGAGATGCCTTCGAAACGCTGAGCTTCTCCAATGTCATATTGATTCAATAGACGGTTCAGCTCTTCTCGGCCGATCTCCGTAAAAACAGCCATCTTTACTCTCTCAATTAAAATCCGAAATTAATAAATTTAGGTACCGTCATATCACCGTCTTTGTTGCCGCTCGGAGTCTTGTTGGACGGCACTTCACGTGTCATCACGTAAGGAATCTGAGTGGACATCGGCGTCACTTTAACTTCCGTGACCTGATTATGATTGTTCACGGTTTCTTCGATCTTTGTCTTCGGCCACATCGAGGTATCGGAAGTGCGGACTTTCGCTTTGTCGAGGTCCGATCTGGCTTTGTCCATGTTTTCCTTGGCGACTTCTTTTTCCTCGTGCTTGTTGGCACGCTGATTCATGTCCGTAACGCGTTCTTCAACGGTTCTTGCCTTAGCGTTGGGATTCTGAATATTGTCCGGCGCGTCATTAATGGCGGGCGGCGGAGCGTCGAGCTGACCGGCGGACGCGGTAAACATAAAACCGGCGCTTAGCAGGACTGAAAGAAGGGTTGTCGCTTTCATAATAGTTTTCCTTTTAAAGCATTGTTGCAAATTATTTTAGAGGATTAAAAATCCTCCGTCAGCAAATTGGTGTGTAGTTTGGGCGGCTTGCGGCGGCGCATGCCGCCGACGGGATTGTGCTTTTTATGTAAGATTTTCTAATTCATTGAGCCTTAAACGAAATATTCGTTCGTTAGAATTCGTGCACATCATCAAATAAATCTTCTGCACCAACCCTTCATAACGGAGTCTTTATGTCGACGCTGACCTCCTCAGAAATTCTCGATGCAACAGTCCGAATAGGCGCTTCTAAAGCGGGGCAGAGTCCGCTCTCGAGAGCTGCCAACACTTTTTTAGCGGGTATGTACATCGCAATAGGCGGCTTTTTAGCGATTCGCGTCGGTCTGACGCTGCCGTGGGAAACCTGGGGTGGGTTTGGCAAATTTATGTTTGGTGCGGTTTTCCCGCTCGGGCTGATGCTGGTCGTTCTTTGCGGCGCGGACCTTTTTACCGGCAGTTGCATGACGCTGACCACCGCCAGAGCTCGGAATCAAATTACCTTGGGTCAGGCGCTCTTTACAGGGGCGAGTTCCTGGATTGGAAATTTCGCGGGCGCGCTTTTTGTCGCGTATTTCATTGCCTACCTTTCGGGTCTGATTTTTGATGCCGCGGGCGGCACGCTTCCTTATGCGAGCGCGGCTGTCAACCTTGCCAATGCGAAGAGTTCTTTAGGCTTCACGGAAGCTTTTCTGAGAGGCGTGGGCTGCAACTGGCTGGTTTGTCTTGCGGTGTTTGCGGCGGCCGCCTCTACCGAGACCGCCGGCAAGATCGCCGCTCTGTGGTTCCCGACGATGGCGTTCGTCGCGCTTGGCATGGAGCACTGTATCGCCAATATGTTTTTTATTCCCCTGGGTATTCTCACAGGCTCCGATCCTCGCTACACAGCGCTTGTCGAGGCCGGGAAGGCGCTGCCGCTTAAAGCGGACTTCTATTCTTTCTTTGTATCGAACCTTCTTCCGGTGACGCTCGGAAATATTGTAGGCGGCGCCGTACTGGTCGGCATGCTTTATTTAGCCGCCAACAAGAAGTAGCGCTTGCCTCTTCGCGGCAGAACGAATGGATCTTTGCCGAGCTGATCGGCGAAAGAGAAGACAATTAGCTGAGAAGAAGAGGGCGCAGCGTAACGCACTGTTTTGTAAGATCGGCCCCTATAAACGATAAGCCTCCGTGCATTTTGCGGAGGCTTTCGTTCGTCTAGGCGGAGAGTAAGCGCACGAAAAGGCACACGAGAGCTTTTATCGCACCGCGTCCTTAATTGCCTCAATATTCATTTCGCAGCAGCGATAACCGGCATTAATGGACTCTTCTGCGCGGTATGTTTCCAACAAACCGATGTCGGCGACTTTCGGGCAGAGGATTACTTCGGGAGGGTCGCCCGCCAGACGGGTTTTAGTGATTCTGTCCTGCGCAATATTAATAGAGCGGGAAATCGTTTCAAAGAAATCCGGAGGCTGAGGTCCGATCGGTTCTTTATTTTTTTTCGGCAGAAGCTTTTTAGCCTTAGCAACAAGTTTTGCGATTTCTCCCGTTTTTTTCTCTTCATGCATGACATCGACTCTGCGCAGCAGATCGTTATTCAAGTTCACCGCGATCACGATGTCCGCGCCAAGCGCGCGGCAAAGCGATACCGGAACCGGATTGACGATGCCCCCGTCAATGAACCAGCGGCCGTCCGGTCCCTCTACCGGAGGGAATACGCCCGGCATGGCCATGGACGGCCATACGGAATCAAAAACCGACCCCTTGGTGATCCAGATTTCCTTTCCGGTCATTAGGTCGCAGGTAACGGTGCCGAAAGGGATCTGAAGCCCTTCGATCTTTTCTTTGCGGAGCACGCCGCTTTTAAGCAAAAAGAGCTGCATTTGCTTCAGATTAATCCAGCCGTCGATGGAGAAACTCGGATTAAAGAAAGAGGTCCAATTCAGCCGATTAATCGCAAGCGCCTGACGGCGAAGATTTTCCAGATGACCACTGGCGTAAGCGGCACCGACGATCGCTCCGATCGAAGTTCCTGCAACCACGCTTGGAATAATGCCGTTATCAAGCAGACAGTCAATGATCCCGATATGCGAGAATCCTCTTGCTGATCCGCTCCCTAACGCAAGTCCGAGTTTCATTTCTTTCCTCCGTTTTTCCCTCTTGATTCTATCTCCTATAAATCTGTTTTCTTTGAACAAAAGTTCTCTATTCGGGGACAATTAGGGGCTTATTTTTGTAAAAGTCCTGATTCTCAGTTCTATCTGATGCATTTTTGAGAATATTTCATAATGCAAAAAGATTTTTTATATAGGGAAAACATAAATTCAAATTCTAGAAGGCTTCGGCTCTCCGATTTAAAATACAACCGAACAACAGATCAACCCATCATTTGCTCAAGGAACCTAAATGCGTCTCTACTACGGAGTTTGGGACGGTGTCGTCTACGACAACCGGGAAACTGAGGAGTATTTCGAGCCTGAAGGTCTCGACATAAAGAATCTTCTTCAGTTCAATAACGGCAATCCCGTGATGACGTTTGTGTCTCATCGGGGATTCTTGGTTTTTCATCCGCATGCCAATCTTCTTTTAGCGTTAAGAAATTACTACAAGCGTGTTGAAGAGGATTCATGCGGAAAATGTACGCCGTGCAGAAGCGGTTCGATCATTATTTCCGAGATGCTTGAAAAAGCGGCTTCGGGAGAAGAAATTGACTGGGACGCGCTGATTGATGTGGCCCGTATGATGCGCAATACCAGTTTCTGCGGCGTTGGGCAGACTTGTCCGGTTGCGCTTATTGAAGCGATTAAGACGTTTCCTAATGATCTTAAAAAAGCGCCTAATCCGAATAACGCCTTCGGTCATTATGAAGTTATGACCGCTCCGTGTATTGAAGCGTGTCCGGCACATGTGAACGTTCCCCGATATATTGACTACATTAAGATGGGACGGACTGATCTTGCGACTGGAGTTGTGCTTCGTCATTATCCGCTTGTCGGTTCCTGCGGCCGTGTCTGTGTTCGTCTCTGCGAACATGCATGCCGTCGTCAGCAGCTAGAGGGGCCGGTTGACATTAAGAATCTGAAGCGTTTTGCCGCAGACTCTCTGAACTACACCGTCGAAGAAATGTTTGAGGGGGCGGCTGCTCAACCCAATGAATTTTCGCCGAGGATCGCGGTTGTCGGTGCCGGGCCTGCGGGTCTGACCTGCGCCTACCATCTGCTTCTGAAGGGCTATAAAGTCGAAGTCTATGAAGCTCAGCGCAAAGCCGGAGGCATGGCGCTTATCGGCATTCCTCAGTATCGTTTGCCCAAAGGTATTCTTTTAGAAGAAGCCAAGGTTATTGAAAAGCTTGGCGGTAAATTCCATTACGGACACCGTCTGGGGAAGGATTTCACGATAGACGATCTCTTTAGCGAAGGCTTTAACGCGGTATTTATCGGAGTCGGATGCTCAAAGGGCATGCTGCTCGGATTCCCGGAAGACGCTCAGAACATTGAAGGCTACAGCAACGGCCTTAATTTCCTACTTAAGGTCGAGCGCGGGGTGGTGGAAGGCGAGTGTCCGACATTTTCCGGAGACTTTGTAGTTGTCGGAGGAGGCAACGTCGCCATGGACTGCTCACGCTCCGCGGTTCGAATGACCGATGGGAAGGTTCACGTTATTTATCGGCGCACAGAGAAGCAGGCGCCTGCGGATCCGGCAGAAATTCATGCCGCTAAAGAAGAAGGCATTGAATTTCATTTTCTCACTGCTCAGAAGCGCCTCGTTGTTGAGGACGGCAAGGTTGTCGGTCTTGAATGCGTCAAGCTGAAAGAGGGTGAGCGCGAGCCTAACGGACGTTCTAAGCTGATTGAAATTCCGGGAACGGAATTTATCATTCCGTGCTCGAACGTCATTAGCGCGATCGGACAGCGCATTGATCAGAGCATTTTTGAAGATAAGGATGAAATTCAGTTTGATAAGCGCGGAAATATTTCCGTAACGGAATCCCTGGCGACGAGTCGTCCGGGAGTATTCGCGGGCGGAGACTGCGCGACAGGGCCTACCACATTGATCGGCGGTATGGCTCAGGGTCAGACGGCAGCTGAATCCATTCACGAGTACCTTACCCGCGGTTCGGTCGGTTTTGAACCGAGAGCCCGCATGACGCAGATGATTAAGAGGTGCGCGCTTTTGACAGACACTGAGAATTGTCTTCCTTCCATGCACAGAGAAAGAGTTCAGATGTGGGAGCTTAACCCCGCAATCCGCCGCAAGAATTTTGAAGAGGTTGAACTGGGATTAACGGCCGAGCAGGCCAAGAAAGAAGCTGAGCGCTGCATGCGCTGCTATCGTTTGTTCTCGGTGGTGACACAGCTTCCGATTCCTGGTTCCGATCATTGGGCTCAGAAGCAAGGAGAATAAAAATGAGAGCGTATATCAACAATAAGCCCTTTGATTTTGATGAAGAGATCACAATTCTTGAAGCGGCGCGCAAGATGGGATTTTTTATTCCGACGCTTTGCGCCTTCCAGCCTCTGAATCACACCCCGGGCACCTGCGCGGTTTGTATCGTGCGAGTTATCCGTGCTGACGGACAGGAGCTGACGCTTACCAGCTGCAAAACGCCACTTGAGGACGGCATGCATGTGGACACGATCTCGTCGGCTGTGAAAAAGCTTCAGAGAAAGCAGGTTGAGCTTTTATTTGCCGATCATGAGCAGGACTGCGTGACTTGCGGACGCTACGGCAACTGCGAGCTGCTTCAGCTTGCGAGAAACCTTGGCGTTAAGAGCGCTCAGTACACCGGCAAATTTACCGCGAAGCGCACCGTTGACACTTCCGATTTAGCGATCCAGCTTGACGGCAACAAGTGTGTGCGCTGCATGCGCTGTGTTGAGGTATGCAACCAGCTTCACGGTATTGGCGCGCTGCGCATAGACAATATCGGCACCTCCGCGGGCGTCTGTGTTAATCAGGCGGACAAGTGGATTGATTCGAATCTATGTGTCCGCTGCGGACAATGCATTATGGTCTGTCCGACCGGGGCTCTGATGGCGCGCGACAATGTCGAACAGGCTCGTGAGCTGCTGGAAGATGAGGAGGTCATTACAGTTGTCCAGTTTGCTCCTGCTGTTCGCGCGACGCTTGGCGACGCGTTTGGTCTGCTTCCAGGAACCAATGTCGAGAAGCGCATCATTACCGGTCTGAAGATGATGGGCGCCAATTATATTTTGGACACCAATTTCTCTGCTGACATGGTCATTATGGAGGAGGGGACGGAGCTGCTCGGACGACTGAATGATCCCCAGGCCAAGCTTCCGATGTTTACTTCCTGCTGTCCTGCCTGGATCAACTATGTTGAGCAGCACATTCCGGAGCTTTTGGATCACATTTCTTCTACTCGTTCTCCCCAGGCCGTGATGGGTTCAATGGTCAAGACCTGGTTTGCCGAGAAGATCGGTAAGGATTCCTCCAAGATCCGCATGATTTCGATCATGCCGTGTACCGCCAAAAAGGTTGAAGCGGCTCGTCCGCAGTTGGCTAAGGACGGTGTTCCCGATACAGATCTGGTTCTGACTGTGCGTGAGCTTGCGCGTCTTTTCCAGAGCCGCGGCATTGATTTAAAGACGATTCCGGACGGTGAGTTTGACACACCGTTCATGAGTCAGGGTACGGGTGCAGCGGTGATATTCGGCAAGAGCGGCGGTGTTGCGGAAGCCGCAGCGCGTACGCTCTATCATGTTCTGACCGCTGGAGAGGTGAATTCCATTCCTTTCCATGCGGCCAAAAATCCCCACGCCTTTAAAGAAGCGGAGCTTGAGCTTGGCGGCAAGACGCTGCGGATCGGCGTAGTTTATGGTTTAGCGAATGCTCGTGAAGTCGCGCGTCAGGTTTTAGACGGAACAAGTTCGTATGACTTTATTGAAGTGATGACCTGTCCCGGCGGCTGTGTGAACGGCGGGGGCACCTTCCGCAAGAGAGGCAAGTACCTGAACTTTACCGAGCAGCGATTTGAAGCGCTTGAAAAAGCGGACGAGAACTGCGTATACCGCCAGTCACACAATAACCCGATGGTTCAGCAGGCGTATCGCGAGTTCTTTGGCGAGCCCAACTCGCACAAGGCGCACAAGCTGCTGCATACGACCTATGACAATCGGAAGAAAGAACCGGCAGTTCCTTCGATCCGAGAGGTGTGGCAGAAGATAAAACTCGGCTAATTCGAAACTGCGCAAACATGGGCTCCCGAACAAAGTGCATTTGTTCGGGGGCCTTTTACTATAGTTGGAAGAATCAGCGTAACTGTCGGATGGAAAGGGAAAAATTCTTCAAAAACAATCTCTGAATCATCCTTTGCCGAATGGCTGTGAGGGAAGCGGGCAGGCCGGTTTAATTTAGTTTTAGCAAGGGGATAAAAAAATTTTAGTGCTCCGGACATAATCTTTTACAATAAGCAGTAAACCCCGAGAAGAGTGAGCTAAGAAGATTAAGTATTACGTTCATGGAGCGATAAGCTTGAGCGCCAAAGGTTACTATCCAAAAATTCCGTATGAAGAAATTTATTTTGAGGATTTTGCGTTCGAGGTAACCGCAAACACAGAGTACGAGTGCGATTATTACGCTAGTTGTATCGTTAGCGGTACTCAGCATGACCACGACGACAAATATACAGAGCTCATGCTTGAGGATAGGAAGCTGACACAACTCTGAATTTTAAGAGAGTGTCATTTATGGCGCGATGATTATTCGCTAAGGAGGGCTTCTCTTTATCCATTACTGTGCGTTTGAAAGCTGCTATTAAAATTAGGAATGTCGGCTGAAGGACAAAGCCAATTAACTATTAGGGCGATAGCAAGAGATGAAGACTAAAGAATTATTGTTTGCCGCACTGTTCAGTTTCTCCTCGATAGCATCAGCCGAGACAGACACCGGCATTGGATCCAATGAAGTTAATACCGTAGGCGGTAAATTAACGATTAGAACATTTGAAACAGATCCGAGTCAGCTCGTTCTTAATTCTTCCAATTTGCCGATTGCGGAAAATTACTATCTTGAGCTTGTCGGGAAGGTTCATTTTTCCGATGAAGCTGATTTTGTTCTAGTTAGGTCCAATCCCGGCGGGAACGCTACACCCAACCAGTACTACGTCGTCCGGGTCGGCAAAGATAAAACGTGGAGGCTTACCGACATATCGTGCACGAGCTTTAAGTCTGTTGAAGGCGACGGCTCAAAGTTTTATAAGGACGGTGAGACTGTAAAGGTTGTTTTTCCTGAGTACCTGGGGCATCGGACTTTTAAAGTGACAGCAGAGCTTGATCCAAACGGAGAACTGATACACGAGGAGAAGAAGATTGAGAAGGACACACTGATGTCGACGATCACTTCTTTTGATGACGTTGCCGGTAAAGAACTGCCGCCCGTAGCTCTTATTCTCATACCGGCAGTGAGGGATGACTTGCTTAAGAAGGGAACTTATAGCTTTACTTTTAACTATCTGGACGGACTTGGCAGCCCATTGCTTAATACTTCGGACAGCGGTGATGTAATCTATTTAAGTGCACACGGTTCACATGCTGAATCGTGGCAGGAAATTGATATGTGGACCAATACCAAGGGTAAGTATTGGATTTTATATCCGACTTCATGCTCAGGTGAAGAGTGCAAATTTTTAGTGTTTACAAACCTCACATATCTTCAAATAAGAACTTATTTAGAAGCTCTTTTAAATGATCACAAGTATCCATGGTTTGAAGGAAAATACATGAGCAAGTCAAGCTTTACTATTAACGGCCAAAACGTTTCCGCATCAGAGATTTTTAAATAAACGGCCGTATTCAAGATAAACGTCCATAGGAAAAAGTCAGGGGTCATCTTCTGGAAAGAAGATGACTTTCTTATGAGGAGAAAAACACGGGACTCGACCTGCACTAGCCGGTGCGGGAAGAGTCCCAGTAAATAAGGAGGATAGTCGTATGACGTTTGAAAGTACACGACTACTTCTGCTCCTTATCGTGTTAGAGGGATTATCCGTCAATGGTGACATTGTTGTCAACATTGAAGGCTCTATTTCTCTTGCGATAATTGGAGCAGCGGCGCTATTGCTTATTCTCAGACGATAACGCCGATCGGTGCCGGAATGAGTTTTTTGTTCCGGCATTTTTTACTGCTTGAAATTAGAGAATACCTCCTTAACGTCATGCATACATCCTACTGCGAACGCCCGGTGCGCCTACAGACTCGGTTAAGGTATCGGAAGCGTAAAAAAATCAGGATCTCGATTTGAGCCCCTCAAGTTTATTTGCGGATTTGATTAGTGACCGCTTTGAACTGCTCTTTAAAGCCGGCATCATAAAGCTGGGACAGAGAAGGCGGTTCAAATTCAAAAATCTGTGCCATGTCCTTTTCCGCCTGCGAGATGCAGTCGGCTAACGAAGCGCCGATCTTCATGGTGAGGAAGGTGTTGAGCGCGATTTCGTAATTAACAGTCGCTTTTGTCTGCAGCTCAATCAGTTCCTTAGCGCGTTTATTCAGATGACGCGTATAGAACTTCACAACTTCAAGCACCTGACGGTTGATTTCTACGTTGTTCTTTAACGTTGTGCGGGCAGAATCCGCAAGATCGGGCAGGGCAAGCTTTTCCTCGGCCTTGTTGATCTGACGGAATGCCTGCTGCTCGATGCCGGCGATCTGCTTCAGGTAGACCTTGCCGATTCTGTCGAGTGCGCGATTGATGGCTTCCAGATAAAGTCTGGAACACATCATGTAGAAACCGGCGTAGGTCTTGGAGAGTTCCGGAGTTGCGCTGCTTTCAGAGAGCTGCGCTTCCAAACGGCTGAAGATTTGGCTGACCACGTCGGCAACCGACAGAACGGATGCAATATCTTCTCCGTCCACGCTTTCAAGCAGACTCTCAAGCTGACCGCTTTCCATCTTTACGCCCCGGGCGTGCAGAGAGTTAAGCGCTTTCTTGGAAAGTTCGGCAATACGGCTCTCGTCGGATGCGATCTTCGCCTTTCCCTGTGAGATTTTTTCTTTCAGCTTGTTCTGAGAAAAATTAAGCGGGTTCCAGCTTTTTTTAGGAGCGGCGATTAAATCCTTTTCCCACTCAATGATCTGTTTCTGTCGCTTGCTAATGTCTTTGCGAATTGAGGAAACCTGAGTAAGAAGCATCATTACTTCGTTGGAAAACATCTCGTGGAAGCATTCGGTGCAGATTCTCTTGATCGCAGGTTCCTGATAGACATAACGTCTGACGAAGCTTCCGCCCTGCGGATGAACTTCCTGAGCGATCAGATCGACGCCTCTCTCAAGCTTGGGCCTTAAATTAGACCAAGTCTTCTCGAACGTCTGGGAAGAGAAAACCGCTCTTTCCAAAGCAAAGTAGAGAGGATATGTAACTATCATTCGAACAGGTGCCAGCATCGTTATTCTTTCATCATTTGCTCGAGACTCAATCAGTCCCGATACCAACAATATGCCTATCTTAACTGATCGTCAGCTTAAAAAACTTCAGGCGGGTGGAATTTGCATTGATACCGGAGAAGTTTCATAAGACAAACTTTTGAGCTTACATAGCCTTTAAATAATAAGAGCATTAAAAGAAGCATGTGCATGCCAGGGGGTTTAGCTTTTTTTACAGGCCTAGTAGAATGCCTGCATAACCGGTATTTACTAAGGAGGAACAATGCCGATGAAATATACCTTATTGGCCTCGCTGCTGGCGGCCGCGTGGACGGTTCAGGCCGCCGTGCCTGAGGTGAGCCCCCAGGCCGAGCAGTCAGCCGCTCAGATCAGCTCTGATCCGATTATGCAGAAAATATTAAAAGAGGCGATGAGCCCCGAGGGTCAGAAGTGGCGCTTTAACACGCAGATGGAAATTACGCGAATTGCTTCTCCTTCACGCAGCGAAATGCGTCGCCAGAAAGAAATCATGCGCCGCTTTGTTGAGGAGTGGGGCTTTACGCCTGAGGAAGTTGTCACACGCCTTGACGGTGTATTGCCAGGCGCGGGACTTCAAAAGGTTGACGGGCTTCCTGTGTACAACGCCTGTGTCCGTATCCCGGGTACCTACGCCTCTCAAAAGGATGCGCAGTCCTATAAAGGACAATTTCCGAAAGTTCTTCTTGAAGGCCACATTGATACGGTAAATCCGCCGGTTCTTCCGCCGGAGTCCTCGCCTTATATGCCGGTAAAGCTGCAGCCTTCTGCTCAGCAGCTCGTTAAGACGCCCAAAGAGCTTGAAGCGCTTGCGGATGAACTGCACTTTGATGAGAAGGGCAGAATCATTGAAGATGAAAACTACCGCAAAGCCTATAAGCGCTATCAGGATTACGAATCAGCTCAGAAAGAGGGCGCCTACAGAATTTATGTGCCGGGCTATAACGACGCGATGATCAACACCGCCGCTGTCATGCAGATGGCGTATCTCATGCACAAATACGGTGTTAAGCCGGTTTATGACGTTTGGGTCTGCGGGACCGTGGGTGAAGAAGGCAAAGGCAATCTTGCGGGCATGAAGCAGCTCTACGGCTATAACCAGGACACGGGCAAAGGCAATAATGCCCTTAACTTTGTAGCGAACGTGGGTGCGGACAGCACTTCTCCAAAATCGGGTACGGTCAATTATCTCGGTTCTTACCGTTTTGAAATCAAGTACACGGAACCGGCAGGCCTCAAAATTGACGCAAAAGGTCCTTCGGCAATGATGGCGATGTCACGTGCGATTGAGAGAATTTCGAATCTCAAAACATCGTGGGATGCCGATAAGAAAGCGGAAAGAACAACCTACACCGTGGGAGTCGGCAGCTGCGAACAGGCAAAACCCGGCGAGCGCAGTCAGTCCTGCACGCTGCTTGTGGATATGAGAAGCCCGACACCTGGACCGTTAAACGACATTCGCGCCAAGATCGAACCGGTCTTCCAAAAAGCGAGGGACGAGGAAAACGCTAAATTCGGGTTGAAGAATACGGATCCGAAAGCGGTGAAGATGGAACTGGTCTGGTTCGGAGATCGTCCCGCGCATCAGAGAAAGAACTACAACGACGGTGTAATGCAGGCGTATTGGCAGTCAGCTAAAACGGTCGGCATTGATGAAAGAAAAAAACTCAACGAGAGAGCTTCTTCTTTGAATGACAACGTTCCGGCCGCGGTCGGCGTACCCACCGTTAATATCAACGTCGGCACGAACGCAGGCGGTGGCGGCGGGCATGCCTGGTACGAATGGGGAATCCCCGGAAACGGCGAAGATGAAGGCAAACGTGTTTACCGCATGATTCTGATGGGACTGATGAACGCGGGCTTTAATACTTCTGACGGCAAAGTGGTTCAGCCGCTTGTCGGACCGATCGGAAACAGAACAACCGAAGACATTTATAAGTAGGAGACAGTTATGAAAAAATCTCTCATTCTTATCGCGCTCGGACTTTTTAGCGCGGGCGCTTCGGCTGCGACCTACGAAGTCTCGATCACAGGCCCCGGCGGACACTCCAACGGAAATTATGGCAACACAAATGCAGTCCATGCGGGCAGCAGAGCCGTTCTGCAGATAGAAAAACTGCTTCCATGCGCGTCGATGAGCAGCTTTAAAGGCGGCGCGACCGTAAACGCGATCGCTGCCGACGCCGCTTTTTTAGTGAACACCGACGGCTGCGGCGCAAACGTGCTTGAGACACTGACTCAGGCGGTTAAAGCGGGCGTTGATCTCGAAAACAATTTCCGAGGTGTTAAACCGGGCGACATGGTCCGCGGATTCCCTGCCGACATCAAGTTCAGCATTAAAGAGCTGAAGTAAGACCTTTAAAAGTCTTGCTGACGAAAGGCGAAGGCCCTAAAAAAGTGGGCTTTCGCCTATTTAGTTTGTAATGAAGGTCTAAAATTTCCGCTGAGTTTCATAGGAGTATTTCATCGTGAAAGCAGTAGTTCTGAGCAGCGGCGGAGTGGACAGCACAACATGCGTCGCAATGGCGGTCAACGAACTCGGTTCCGCAAATGTCGTCACACTTTCCTTCAAGTACGGTCAAAGGCACGAGAAGGAGCTGGAAAGTGCGCAAAAGATTGCCGACTTCTACGGTTTGGCGCATTACGTATACGATTTAACGTCCATTTTTGCTTACAGCGACTGCTCGCTGCTTTCTTCGAGCAAAGAGAAGCCGGAGCATATGAGTTACGCCGATCAGATCGCGCGTGACGGAGAAGGCAAAGTCTCGACTTATGTACCGTTTAGAAACGGACTGATGCTGTCGGCGGCAGCCGCGCTGGCCCAGTCGCTCTATCCGGAAGAAGAATGCGGCATCTGGATCGGCGCGCATGCCGATGATGCGGCGGGCAACGCATATGCGGACTGCTCTGTCGCCTTTAACGAGTCCATGGGACGCGCGATCAGCATCGGCACCTATGAGCTGGTGAAGCTTCATGCGCCGCTTAATCGTCTGAACAAAGCTCAGGTGGTCGCTGAGGGCTTAAAACTCGGCGTTCCGTATGATCTTACCTGGTCCTGTTATGAAGGCGGGGAGAAGGCGTGCGGCAAATGCGCGACCTGTATTGATCGTCTTGCCGCGTTCCGTGCCAACGGATGTGAAGATCCGATTGACTATGAGGACTGATGAGTTCAGCAGCGCTTGCCTTGGTGGTTCTGGCCGCGGTGCTTCACGCGCTGGAACTTCGTTTCTAAAAAGAGCGCAGCCGGCTCTGAATTTGTTCTTCTGTACGAAATCTTTGCGCTTCTGATTTACTTTCCGCTTTTGTTTTTTGCGGACTTCAATAAGCTCACACGCCTGCCGATCGAAGGGTGACTGCTGATTGTATTAAGCGCTTTGCTGCATGTCATATACACGGTTGTGTTGCAGACCGGCTACCGAAAGGCGGATTACTTCGTGGTGTATCCGACCGCGAGAGGGACGGGACCCGCGCTGACGGCTTTAGTGGCGGTCTGTGTTTTTGGAGAGGAGCTTTCCGCGCTCGGCGTCATCGGGATTTGCGCAGTCCTTGCCGGTATTGTGTTTTTAGCGATGCCGAACAAGGACAAGACGATTAAAGGCGGTTTGGGAAGCGGTGTGTTCTGGGGGCTTTTAACCGGATTCTTCATCGCTTCTTATTCCAGTCTGGACGGGTTTGCGATTCAGCTTCTCGGAATGGCGCCCCTTATCTATTACGTGCCCGGAATGTTTGTCCGTCTGCTTTTTCTTGGGCCGCCGGTTTTACTGCGCCTGTCTGCTAGAGCGGCCTTTAAGGAAGATCTGCAGAAGCGCTGGAAATACGCGCTCTTTATCGGCGCGGCTCATCCTGCCGCATACCTGCTGGTACTCTTTGCGCTGCTGTATGCGCCGCTGGCTTATGTCGCACCGACTCGAGAGATTTCGATGCTGCTTGCGCTTTTCATTGGCGCGGCGGCCCTAAAAGAAAAAATCACCGCGCATAAGATTTTTTGGGTGGTCTGTATGCTTGCGGGCGTCATTCTGCTCGCGCTCGCGAAGTGAGCGGCTCCGGCAGCACCGATAGACGCTTAGAAGGACGATTATTTTTTTGTTGTCCTGTTCCCTGATTGTCTGCGAGATAATTGAGCCAATTTTTTGCAGGTCGAATGAGCGGCTGACAGACTTTGAATCGGCAAAGATCTGCGGTGTGAACTGATAGAAAAAAGTTAAGGCGCTGAGCGGATTTGAATGACTAAAGCGCAGACCAAACTCGGATAAACGCTCATACACTTGTAAATAAAGTGATTCGGTGTGTACCATAACGCAGGTAGATTGATGAAAATCCAATACCTCAAACGCATGGGAAAAGGAGCAGCGGATGCCAAAGCTTTATCTCGGATTTGACGCCGGTACACAGAGTGTGAAAGTCTCGGTGTATGACGAAAACCTCAATAATCTGACCTCTCAGAGTCTTCCTACGATTCTTCGCTATCCGAATCCCGGCTGGGTAGAAATGGATCTGGATGAATTTCTGGATATCACCATTCGATGCATCAAGCGCTGTACGGAAGACATTAAGGCGCTCGGCTACGATCCCAAAGACATTCGGGCCGTGATGGGCGACGGCATTATCTGCGGTATTGCGGGCGTTAATGAAGAGGGCGACGCGATCACGCCTTACGTGAACTATCTGGATACCAGAACCGAAGAGGACGTTCGCTATATCAATTCTCTGGACTTGGATATTTGGAATAAAGAAACCGGCAACCCTCAGTCCTCGACTATGTTCCCGGCAATGTTTGCGCGCTGGTTCCTGAAAAACAGCACCAAGTTCCAGCAGCAGGGCGTTAAGTTCATGCACAACGCGCCGTATATCCTCGCGCATCTCGCGGGGCTTAAGGGCAAGGACGCGTTTATTGACTGGGGCGCCATGTCCGGCTGGGGTATGGGCTACAACGTCATGAAAAAAGAGTGGTCGGACGAGCAGCTTGAGATTCTCGGCATTGATAAGCGCTATATGCCGCGTATTGTGAAGCCCTGGGACATCATCGGGCATCTGACGCCCGAGATGGCAGAAAAAACCGGTCTTGCCGCGGGTACACCGATTTGCGGCGGCGCGGGCGACACCATGCAGTCCATGATCGGCTCCGGCAACTACGAAGCAGGCAAGGGCGTGGACGTCGCAGGTACCTGCGCGATGTTCTGTGTCTCTACAAAAGGGATTATTCCGGAGCTCAGCCAAAAGGGTATGAATCTCATCTTTAATTCCGGATCTCTTCCCGATACCTATTTCTATTGGGGCATGATCCGCACCGGCGGTCTTGCGCTCAGATGGTTTAAGGATTCGGTCTGCCACAAGGCGAACGACGCGGTCTATTACACGGATCTGAGCGAGCGGGCAGCTAAAGTCCCCGCCGGTTCCAACGGTGTACTCTTTGTTCCGTATCTGACGGGCGGACAGGATGAGAACGCGAAGAAGTGCGGATGTTTTCTCGGACTGACGCTTGAAGACGATCAGGCGGTGATGTGGCGCTCTGTTCTGGAGTCCATCGGATACGACTACATGGAGATCTGCGACTACTACAGAGCGGCCGGTGTCAATCTTGACCGTATTACCGTGACGGAAGGCGGAAGCCGCGACTCGCTGTGGAATCAGATTAAATCCGACATGCTGGACGCGGAAGTCGTGCGCTATAAGAACAAAGGCGGCGCGGTCGTGACGAACTGCCTCTTTGCCGCTTATGCCGCCGGAGACGTGAAGGAGATTATTACGGAACTTGAGAAGATTCTGGTGGTTGATGAAGAATATGCGCCGCGCGAAGAAAAAACCAAGCTTTACAGAGAAGTTTACGGCGTTCAGAAAAAGCTCATTAAGGAAGAAATGAATGAAGCTTTTGCTGAGCTGTGGCGCGTTAAGAAGATTCTGAAACCGGAATAACCGCTTTTTTGAATTTCTGATTAGAATCCCGCCGAGATGAAAGTCTTTGGCGGGATTGTCTTATTCTTCAGGACTTTTAAGGATTTCGATTGCGCGGATATGCTGCGCGTAAATCTTTAGTCCGCTCTGTAGTGTGACGACGCCTGTGTATTCATCAAACTTTTTGATTTGCCCGATGAGTTCTTCGGTGACGCCGCCTTCTTTCAGGGGGTCAGGCCTAAAGATAGTGAAGCGCACACGGCTGCTCGGATCGGAAAGCGTGTCGCTCAGGCGCTGATTCAGCTCTTCCAACGCCTGCTCATCGAGTTCGAGCGGTTTATCGACAAATCTGGACGCTTCGCTGATGCAGTCATCGTACCCGGTCAGAGCCGCAAACGGCGCGAACTGTGCCGCGCGTTTGGCGCGTTCCATCGGCCGATGACGTTTAGAGACAGGCCGATCAAGATGAATGATGTCGTCGTAGGGGCCGCTCACGCTTTATGTCCTCCGATTTGGTTGTTGCGCAGCTGTCCGGTCGCGCCTTCTTCGAGGTTCATGCCCTTAATCAGCGCGTTTTTACCGAACTTCTCCCGCACAGCGAGGATGGCTTTGCGGACTTTATCTTCTTTTTCTTCCTGAGCACTGGTCTTTTGCGGCGCCGGTCCTTCGTCGAAACTTCCGAAAAGATCGAGCTGAGCTTCCGAGTCCTGTGTTTTTTGTTCCGACTCTTCCGTGATGACAGCCGATATGTTGATTCTGCGCACCAGGAGGATCGGATTGACAATACGATTAAAGAGATCTTCGGCCGCTTTACGGATGAGAACCGAGGAAGAGGTCGCATAGTCCAAATTAATAGTTCCGTGCGTAGCCTTCGGGACACTCCTTCCATAGTTATCGGTTTTAATTTCTCCGTGATAGCGGGAGCGGATGCTCGGATTGGTCAGATTTTCGATATCGTAGCCGACGGTTAAGACGAGCTTTGCCGTTTTAAGGTTTTTGGCGAGAAGATCGAATCCGAGCGAATCAGCCATTTCCCTTGTGACAAGGAGCGCTTTTTCGTTCGTATAAGGGTCTTGGAGCACTTGCCCCGAGCCCACGCTTTTTCCCTCAGGCCGATACGCTTTGATTTCCGCGATCGTGCACGGTTCATAACCCCAGGCATGATCAATGAGAAGTTCGGCGTTAACGCCGAAGAGCCGGTAGAGGAGTTCTTCATTTGCGAGAGAGCAGCGCGCGATATCGCCCATCGTGAAGATGCCGTATTTTTCGAGCGATCGGGCGTAGCCCGCGCCGACGCGCCAAAAATCTCTCAGCGGCCGATGAGACCAGAGGTTTTGTCTGTAGCTCTCAACCGTGAGTTCCGCGATACGCACTCCGTCCTTATCCGCTTCGATATGCTTTGCCATGATATCCATCGCGATCTTAGCGAGATAGAGATTGGGGCCGATGCCGCCCGTCGCGGTGATCCCGGTACGGGCAAGCACACGCCGGATAAGTTTCATTGTGAGGTCGTGTGCGCTCAGGGCATAGGTTTCCAAGTACGGCGTAATGTCGATAAACACTTCGTCAATAGAGTACACATGGATATCTTCGGCCGCGATCAGTTCAAGGTAGGTCTCATAGATTTTTGTACTGGTTTTAATGTACTGCGCCATTTGCGGCGGTGCGATCACAAATGAGAGTTCCTTTGTCGGGTCGGAGGCGTACTCTTTAAAGCTTTCGGTTTTGCCGCTGAAAGGTTTGCCTTTAAGCGCGGCTCTGCGCTGAGCGTTAATGGCTTTGACTCTGGCTTCTACTTCAAAGAGGCGGGGCCTGCTGCTGACGCCTAATGATTTTAGGGCCGGTGAGACAGCTAGGCAGATAGTTTTAGAAGTGCGGGTCGGATCCGCGACAACCAGCATCGCATCCAGCGGATCTAAGTTTCTTTGGAAACACTCGACGGAGGCGTAAAAGGACTTCAAGTCAATGGCGGCATAGACCTTTTGGCTGTGTTCCTTCATTTTCTGCTCCGATAGTGGTTTGAATTGATTATATCTGCGGAGCAGAAAAAGGCGATTAGGGAATTAGATCCAAAGGCATACCGCGCAGAAGATTAAAGATACTGCGAGGACGGTGTTGATGAGTTTGGTGTATTTGGCGAAAAGGGAGGCCGCGATTGAGCCGAATCCCGACCACACCAAGTTGCAGCTTGTTCCGCAGATTGCGATGAATGTCGCGAAGAAAACCAAAGCTTCCCAGGACTGGTAATAGGGCAGAACAAACATCTGCAGCGACATAATGGCAGAGACAAAGACCTTCACGTTAACGAACTGCAGGAAGAGGCCGGAGAAGTAAGCCTGTCCTTTTTTGGGTTCTACGGCGTTGGTGTTATAGGTTGCCTGACAGATTTTCCAAGCGAGCCAAAGCAGGTACAGAGTACCGAGGATCAGCATCGGCATCATGATGCCCGGGATCAGCTCATTGAGTTTTGCGCAGAAAAAAGCGCACAGGTTGGTAATGATGCAGAAGCCTGTGAGTACGCCCGCATTAAAGAAAAGCGTCTTCTTAAAGCCAACTCTAAGTCCGAGCGACATCGACATGATGTTGTTCGGTCCGGGCGTGATAGAAGTCACGAACGTATAAAGAAGAAAAGAGGCCCAAGGGAACATGGCAATGAGGTTTTAAAAGTCTGTAGTTTAATTAGCAGGCTTTATGCCCATTTCTGTCGAAAATTAT
Source organism: Parasutterella muris (assembly GCF_943193095.1). Lineage (NCBI taxonomy): Bacteria > Pseudomonadati > Pseudomonadota > Betaproteobacteria > Burkholderiales > Sutterellaceae > Parasutterella > Parasutterella muris. The sequence goes on from NZ_CALPCV010000004.1 coordinate 41,632, forward strand.
ACGGGCTCCAATCTCAGATTTTTTATACTTCGAAGAATCAATTAAGGAGCTTTAACGATGAGCGACAGAATCAGTTATAAGGAAAAGGAAGAGCTTCCGGACTCTGTTTTCGGGCTTCCGGAAAGAAGAGAATATCCGATGCCGGATGCGGCGCATGTACGCGCCGCGGAAGCGTATTTCAGATATTGTCCCGAGGAGCTTAAGCCTAAGCTTGCCAAAGCGATTCTCAAGCGTGCCAAACAGTTTGGCGTCGACATTGAAAGTCCGACAGTTCTGAGTTACGCCTCTGAAGCCTGATGAAAGGGCCGCATAAGTGCGGCCCGAATCGTTTTAGTGATTTTTTCCTGCAAGGTACTCTTTGAGTTTTTCCGCGACTTCGACGTCAGCGGGGAGCCAATCCACGGTTTCCAGTTCACTAGGCAGCAGCCACTTAGCCGCTTCATGCTCGGTGAGGAGGATGTGTCCAGAGACGATAGACGAGATAAAGCAGTGCATGGTTAAGTGGAATTTCGGGTAATCGTAATCCACGGTGACCAGCAGTTTTTCGGGTTTGATTTCTACCTCGAGTTCTTCTTTGATTTCGCGGATGATTGCGTCTTCAGCGGTTTCGCCCGGTTCCATTTTGCCGCCGGGGAACTCCCAGCCGTCTTTGAATTCACCATAGCCACGTTGTGTGGCTAGAATCTTGCCATCGTGATGGATGATCGCGGCAACTACTTCAATTGTCTTCAAAACTATTCTCCAGTGATGTAGTCGTAGATATCACTTCTTACGGCTGTCTCTAACTTGTACCTGATTTTAAACGCATTGTCCTTTTTTCTGGTTGAGATTTGCTTTGAAGTAGGATCTTCTCAGGTTGACCTTCAGCTTCAATTTCACCAAGGAAATAGAACAATTTTGCCTCTTGATCTTCTTTGTTCTTCCTAACGAACAAGAAAATCCGATTATCCTTGTTTTCTGGCTTTCTCTTGTAAATGCGATCCGCATCTGGGGAGTCTACCGATCGTTTTGTCTTGGAGATCGCTACCAGTAGCCGATCGGATTCGAAATGATCTTCGTAGGCGATTGCATCGTCATCTTTGCGATAGTTGACGAATACGGGGAAAGTTTTAGTGGCGGCATCGTACTTATAGCCACCGATGTTTTGACCATTTAGGTTCTTTGGCCAATTTAACAAGCGGCAAGTATCTGCATATGAATAGGTTTCATAGAGGACCAGACTTGTATCTTTGTAGCGATACTTAAATTTAGCCAAATAACGTTGCTTGGCAAAGTCGATTATCTGCTGGATTTGATCATTAAACTCTTTACTTTGCTCTAAGGCTCGCCTGAATTTCTCAGTTACAGAAAAATCATCAGAACCCGTTCGTTCAACGACAGCCCAATTAACAGTTTGGTTTCTTTCGGCTTCTGTAATCGCAAACTGACCAGAGAGCACAAGAAATACGTTGTTGATTAGATCGTCGGATGCGTCAATTTTCCAGAGATCTTTTAGCTTAGACGTTAATCCTGAGCGTAACTTCTCTCCTGGCTTGGCTTCAACTACAAGTTCAAGAAGAACAGCTTCGGCGATGCGTTTTGCGTCGGCTACACGGATGGACAAGAAATTTAAGAACTCGATTTGTTCCTGATCCAGCACAAAAGGAAGATTTTCTTTCGCTGCGTGGACAAGGAAGTTGTAATAAGACAGCAACTGCTTATTTTGAAAGATTTTTAATGGAGTGATTGCGTTATGCTCGGCAAATTCAACAAGACGAGGAATTCGACCGAGCTTATGGCGCAGAATGTTGTAGGATTCTTTTATCAATCCAATTGAATTTGTTTTGGCTCTATCAATTGAATTGAGAATTTGTTGTTTGACTTGCTCTTCGAATTCTACGGTTGAGGCACCAGGGATGATCTTTGTACCACTACCAATGTATTTGCGCATTGACTCTTTCTGATAAGAGTTATCACCAGAAAGTGCGATGGGAATGAGGTAGTTCTTTTCGTAGTTTGCGATGAAGTCGATAACGACAACATAATCTTTATCTTTCGCCTTTCTCAATCCACGACCTAATTGCTGGATGAAGATAATTGAACTTTCGGTCGGGCGTAACAGCAAAACTTGGTTGATTTCAGGAATGTCGATACCTTCGTTGAAAATATCGACAGTAATAATGTAATCCAGCGCTAACTGGTCATCTACATCACTTACCAGTCTCTGAATAGCAATATCGCGTTCTTGCTGCGAGTTTTTCCCCGAGAGTGCAAGGGTTCGTTTCCCTTGTTTATTCAGTTCAATTTCTAGGGCTTTTGCTTCATCGTTTCTGGAACAGAAAATTAGCCCTTTAACTCGTTTTCCGGAGAATCCGTAGTCGTGCGCAGCTCGTAGAACATGCTTAACTCGCTCCTTAAATTCGAGACAATTAAATTCGGAGAGCTCTGAGAAAGGTTTGTTATTAACTGTGAGATCCGATATTCCGTAGTAGTGAAAGGGACATAGGAGATCTTCGTTCAAGGCATCTTGCAGACGAATTTCATAGGCGATGTTGTGATCAAACAGACTGTAAATATCTTCACCATCAGTTCTATCAGGACTTGCAGTCATGCCTAACCAAAATTCGGGCTTAAAGTGCTCCATGATTTTTTTGTAGGACTTAGCGCCAGCTCTGTGAACCTCATCAATGATGATGACGTCAAAATAGTTAGCATCGATATTTTTATAAACAATATCCTGACTTATTGTTTGGATGGTAGCGAACGTGAAATCGTTGTCTAGCTTTTTCCCATTGCCGGTTAACAAGCCATATGTCTTATTGGCACCGTTTATTCTTTTGAAGCTCCGCAACGCTTGCTTTGCAATTTGTTCTCTATGCACGACAAACAATATTTTTTTGGGAGACTTACGGATAACGGAATCTTTTGGCCAATCTGAAGGTTTCAAGTTCATTAAATGGCGAATCGCAAATGCCGCTGCAAAGGTTTTACCCGTGCCTGTGGCAGAAATGAGCATGGCTCTGGTTTCGCCGTGGATGTAGTAGTTGGTTAGGTTCTTAATGAAAGGCTTCTGCATTGTATTTGGATAAAGCCGAGTCGTAGGCTCAGCATTTCCAGAATTTTTCAGCAATTCGCGAGCTGCGCGTTCGTCCTTTTTCTTTTTTTCGTATTCGACCGTGTAGTCGTCTAACACCTTTTCAAGGTCATGGCTTTGGGAACAGTTCCATAACTCATTAAATTCGTGCTCCAAGCTGCTGATAAACTCGCCGTCCTTTTTAGATACCAGTCGAACGTTCCATTCTTTTGTTGAAGATAAAGCGTCCTGGGTAAGGTTGGAGCTTCCAATAATGGCTGTGGTTTTATCTTTATGGTGGAAGATAAAGCCTTTTGTATGGAACTTTTGTTGCTCCTCGCATCGGAACATTTTTATTTTTATATTCTTGAATTCGGATAGCCTGCCTAGGGCGGATGGTTGTGTAAAGAGGTTATAGTCCGTTGTGAGAATTCTCCCAGGCACTCCCTTTTCTTCAAGAGTTCTCAGAGTTTTATAAAGAAGTTGCCTTCCGGCATCCGTGATGAACGCTACGCTGAAGTCAAAAGACTCGCAGCCCTCAAGTTCTTTAATGATTTCAGAAACTATTTTTTTTACAGAATGAGTCTGATCACCTTTTTGGTTAAACAGTAATTGAACGCGTAAAAGGGGATCGGAATCAATAAATCCCTTTGAGATAAAAGAGGTCTTAAGTGCCTCTACTAAATCATTGTCGGATAGTTTGATTTTTGGCATACGAAGGTCTTTCAGCTTTTTTCATATCTTAACCGGAAAGAGGTGGTAAAACCCCGATGACAAGGTTATTGGTGGCTTTTTAATTGGATAAAATGAAGTCGCCTTAATAGTCTAAAAAAGCTATGAGACTAGAATTGTATGATCCGCTGGGTGGGATATTTTGCATATAAGATCCTTGAGGAGAGCCTTTTAACAGAGGTGTTTTGCATTGAAATAAAAGAGATACTCTCAAATTCCTGTTGAATGGTTCGACGTGAGAAGTGTATCTAAAGATGCAAATCTTAAAATGTAACGGAACGATTTATATTGGTCCCTTAAATTGGAGAAAGAATATGAAGAGGTTTACTGGTAGAAGAACTCTCACTATTTTGGAAGGGGAGCAAATTGTTGAATTCCTCTATAAGAGGGATACTCTTTAGAGAACTTAACAAATTATCAGAGTTTAGAGGGAAAGGTCTCCCATCGTTGTCGATTGAAAACAATGGGAAAAAAGCAGCCCCGTATGTAGGAAAGTGGCAAAAAAATCGTAACGCTAAGATTGTGTTTGAATTTTTAACTAATTCAGTCTATTTTCAACCAATTTTTTTGATATAAGAAATGAGTTAAATACCTTGCAGTTCGTAGATGAGCTGCGCTTGAACTCTAACCTTGTGGATTTTCCTGTCAAACCTGGGCACTCATCAAATTGTGGTGCAAAAGCTAAATTTTCAGATGTCGAAGCTTTTACACGAGGACTGGATAAATCACTTGAATTATTTTGTCATCAAGCTGAAAAATCCAGTCAAGAGAAAAATACAAGAAATGTAGTTAATGGGAACGTTACTTCTGGAAGCAAAGGAATCGAAGAAAAAGAAGATTTAAACTTAAACCCCAGCGACGACTATGTGACAGCAGTAGTAGAAGGAGGAAAAAAGAAGCTATTCACTTATAGTTATGAAAGGAATAACCAGCTTCGAAAGCAAGCGCTGAGAAAGTATGGCTATAAGTGTGCAGCCTGCGGTTTTAGTTTTGAATCGTTTTACGGACCAGAGCTCGGCGAAAACTTCATTGAGGTTCATCACATTGTTCCGGTGTCAGAAGGTGAACGTGAAAATGACTACACAAATCTGAGACCTATGTGTTCGAACTGCCACCGAATGATTCATCGCCTTTATCGTGAACTTGAGCCTAAGGACTATAAGCGCGCAATTGAAATCCTGACTTCAAAAATTAAGAAACCTTAATAGTCTCAATTAAATAGAGTACATCGGCAGATATATTCAATTTGTCGACAGAAGATGTGCGTCAGAGGCCGTAGTGCCTTTCCGACGCACTCGCTTATCAGAGTAGATTCAGCACAGCCGGTCGGTTTGCCGCATATCGCACATCGGGTCTTTGAACACATTAAAGCCCGCTTTAACCGATCAAAAAATACAAGAAGAAACTGCGTGACCAAAACGGTAAATTCCAAATCTGAGAGCCTCGGATTCCTGTAAAAATAAAACAGCAATATTGGAGGTAGGAAGAACATGAGTAATGCCTTAATTGTTATTGGTCATCCGTATTGGAAGGATTCTGTTGCCAACCGTGCCATTCTTGAAGAACTTCAAAAGCTTCGTCCGCAAATTAAACTCTCGAACCTGATTGAACTTTATCCGGATTTCGATATCGATATAGAGGCGGAACAACGCAAGCTCATTGAGGCGGATACGGTGGTCTGGCAGTTCCCGCTCATGTGGTACAGCTGTCCGTCCATTATGCGCAGATACCTCGAAGGCGTGCTTAGTTACGGCTTTGCTTATGGTTCCTCCGGTTCAAAGCTTGAGAATAAACGTCTTATCGCATCGATCACGACCGGAGTAAAACAATCGGTGTACGAGGGCGGAATACTTGGATTCAGCGCAGAGGATTTATTTAAGCCGCTGGCGCAGGTCGTAAAAATGTGCTCTATGCTCTGGGAACCGCCTCAGGTCACTTTTGGTTTAAATTCAGCCGGAGCCAAAGGCGACGAAATCAAGCTCGAAGAGATTCGAATCAGGTGTCGGGAACACGCTCGCCTGCTGAGTGAGCGTCTCTGACAGGGTCTCCCGGTGCTCACACTGCGCAAGTGGGATATTTACTTGCGGGGTGTTTGAGCCTAGCATGGTTAAGTATAAAAACACCCGATGGAAGCGCTATGAAGCCTCAGCATATATACATCGAACTCTCCGGAACATCCCGGGAAATCGGACTGAAATACGGTCGTGAAGCCAAGGAAATGATTCACCGTAATTTGGCTTTCTACAGAACATTTTTTAAAGAATATGCTCGAATGGAATGGATTGAAGCGAAGCAGCTTGCTCAGAGTTTCATCTTTCTGATCCAGAACAGCGCACCTGATTTGCTTGATGAAATGCATGCCGTGGCAGAGGGCGCCGGCGTATCTTTTGAAGACATTCTCACGCTTAACTGCCGAAGCGAGGTGATTTTTGCAAGACCGGACGGCTGCAGTTTCGTCGGCTTCCTTAGCGAACACGGAAAAGACGGCCATGTATACATGGGTCAGACATGGGACTGGCTGATTCCTGCCGTTGAAAATGTTTGCGTTTTAAAAATCCAAAAAGAGGGCAAACCTGATCAGTTGATTGCGGTTGAAGCGGGCATGATTGGCGGTAAAGGCCTTAACTCTCATGGAATCGGTGTTTGTTTAAACGCCCTGAGTGTGGGCAAAGGCAAAATCGGTATGCCGCTTCATGTTCTGTATCGAATGATTCTCAATACGAATAAAGCGAGCGACGCTATCGAAGCCGTTGCACAGTGCGATAGGGCAGGCGCCAGTAATTTTGATATCGGTACGGCCTCGGACTATCTATTTGCGCTGGAATACACACCGGATAATTTCGATGTGATCATGAGCGAGGGAGAGCCGCTCTGCCATACGAATCACTATCTTTCTCCGCTCTTTGCGGCGCAGGATACATTCAAGCGTGACTTGACCGATACCTTCATGCGCTACAACACGCTGAGAAGAGAAGTAAAAAAAGTGAACTATCCGGTGGACGAGAAGACCTTATTTGGAATTCTTTCGTCTCACCAGAATTTCCCGGATTCAGTTTGCTCTCATGAAGATCCGAGAGATCCGAAGTACAAACGCTTCTGCACAATTTACGGCATCGTCATGGACTTAACCGCCCGCAGAATTTGGATTACGGACGGCCGTCCCTGTGAAGGCAAAATCGCTACATACGCACTGACAAAAGAAGTCTGACCCTTTGTTGTCAGAAGTAAAAAGCCGGGCTCGTCCCGGTTTTTTATTAGGGCAGAGGTTGACAACTAATTGATTATGATTATCATTTGATAAATATTCAGTCAAGCGAGGCGGTTATGTATAGAACAACGGTAATCATCGACGGCATGCATTGCCCTATGTGTGAGTCACAAGTTAAGGGACTGATTAGAAAGCTCTATCCCAATGCCTCTCTTTCTGCCGCTCATAAAAAAGGACTGCTTAGTATCGAATATCCGTTTATTCCGAGTCAGGCGGAAATTAAGAAAGCTTTGGAATCAGGAGGTTACCAAGTAAAGAGCTTCAGTACGGAGAAATTTGAGAAAAAGCCGAGTTTGTTCGCAAGACTGTTCCATTCATTTAAAACGGCCTGATCTTTAATTTTCAGTCCTCTTTCGGGAGGATTTTTGATGTTTGACTATAATAGGGGGGCAGTTCTTTTTCTTTATTGAGTGTCCTTATTAGGAAACCTATGTAATTATCTAAATGAGTTGTTAGTCCACTCAATAGGGTGGTGGTATTTACTCTCGACTCATTTAGAGCAGGGATGATGTTTCAGCTTTAAACCCCATACAGAAGTCAGCTCAGCGACACCAACACCGCGAAGGATCAAGTAAAAAACGGACCCAACAAAAAGACTTGAGATCACTTCAAAAATGAATTCCCCGATGTTGAATGGCTTTCCTTCAATGAGCTTCTGAGCATGCCGAAGAACACCGCTGATCCCAAAGAGAACAAGGGATAGCACAGTGTGAAATACACTTAGGTTTTGAGGATCTTTTTCAGGCATTTTTTACCCATTAGTGCGTTTAATTGGTAATTTTACGACATGCAATTACTTAAATATATTGATAAGTAAACGCCTGCATACATCTAAGGGAAAACAATGAGACTAACTATTTTGATAAAATGCTTGCCGCTTACAGGAGAAGGTTAAGAGCAAAGAGATTTTAGGTGTTGCTGGCGCAGTTTCTATGAAAGCAGAAAACTACCCTTTAAACACCTCAGTGTTATACTGAGGATGAATAATATTGTGAAGGCGTTGAACAATGTATGATACGGAGCTTACCACTCAAATAATCGGCTACTTCCTCTGGAAGGCCGGTGGAGCAATGCCTTATTTGAAGATCCTAAAATTGGTGTACCTTGCAGATAGAAAAGCACTTCTGGATATTGGAGAAACGCTTACAGGCGATGCTTACTCTGCAATGAAATTAGGACCTGTTCCTTACTATACCTATAACAGCCTAAAGCAGGATAAATTTGACAGCCAGTGGCTCGAACATAAAAAATTCGATGTTCGTTTAAAAAAGGAAGTAAACTCCAACGACCCTTTGGATACATTTGAACTTTTGAGCCCGATAATGCAAAGCATTCTTGACAGCATTTGGGATCAGTATGGAAATAAAAGGAAATACGATCTTGCCAAGCTTACGCACACCATCTGCCCCGAATGGGAAGCTTGTAAGGATGACTCTATTGAATTAGCTGATATTTTGAAAGCAGAGGGATATACATCAGCTCAAATTCATGCAACCTTGGAACGAGTCGCTGAACTTAATCGGCTCAAAGAATTCTCGAAGGAAATGCAATGACACTGTCCCTCTTGCGGGGAGGAACAGTTCTTGCGTCCACTGGTTCTATCAATCATCTTCACATAATCTGCTCTGCCCCTCGCTTTTATCCCCAGATCGGCGGATTAGGGGTTCTGGTTGTAAACATAAGTTCTGTCAAACCCGGCACCACCTACGACTCTACTGTCATTCTTCACCAAGGAGAGCACCCCTTCATAACTCATGATAGTTATGTTTTATATGCACAAGCTGTAGTTTGGAAACTTGAATCTATTGAGAGAAGAATTGAGTCTGGAGAAATACTCCCGCAAGACCCTTTGGCCGAGCCATATATTTCCAATGTAATCGCCGGCTTTTTCAAATCTCCTTATGTCCCTCGTAAGATTCTAAAATTTTGTGAGAAGTCAAATCTCTCCTAAGCGCTGCGTTTTCTATATACCTTCCCAGGAAAGCCCGTAAAACGTCCTGCCGTTTCCTGTTATATCAGCCGGATGCTATAAATTTGGTAGATGAAATTAGTTATCTACACCACGTTTATCCCCATTGATTTTGCTAGGGCCAAAAACAGTAGACTATTCTTATAAGCAATTTTTACAAGAAGATAAAGATGAACGCCGCCCCCATTACTTTTGAGGACCTTTCTCATTTACCAAGAGAAGTTATTCTCAGACGAGCTGAGCGATACTATAAAGTCGCAATAAAAACAAGAATAAACTGTCAAGAATCTTCTCGACATTCTGTCAGAGCCAGCCCTCTTCCAAATCAGGGATTTCCGCCCGTCCTCAATGTTTGCTGTGGTACTACCCTTAGGGAGTCAAACCCTCCGGGGTCTGTTTTTATAGTATGGGCAAAACTTTGCTTTGATGAAAGAAACGACGCATATTATTTATTTACAGACTATCGATGGAAAGTAGAGCGTACAGATGAGGAAACCGCAAAGGAGCTTATAAATCAAAAGAAAATTGGGATTACTAACTACTACCCAAAGTCTGCAATTCCTAAGGCCTCCAAATGAAAACTCAGGGATTTTTTAAAAACCAAAGAAAAAGCTATTCGCAACCATTCAACTACTACGAAAGAAACATGACTAATAAAATTCCTGGAGCCGCTCAAACTATTTCCCCCGGAAGCCAAAGAGGATTTAGGGCTGACTCAAGTCTTACTGATCCACTAGACGAGTGGATGGCGAAAAATATTAAAAGCAAAAAGACAGCAACCCAAAACTCAAAATCTGAGGAGGCGCCTCAAACTCAGCCTGACAAATCTGTATGCCATATGAGTTTGCCTACAGAACTAGACTCCATAAATGCTAGATTAAAAAAACTTGAAGACCTCCCTCCAGGCCAAATAATAAACAAAACAGTCTATAAGGCTGACTATGATAAGGGAACTCTTAGTGCGATCGAAGCATTTAATAACTACCAAAATGTGGTTAATAAATATCATTATGAATCAGAAAAATACTTTCGTGAAACAAAAAGAATCCAAAAACTCCTGAGCACACTTACCAAAAGGGTACGGGAACTGGAAAGACGGCCCGTCGTAGAGCGATCTGTTATAGACGCCCTAATGTATAGGGTACAACAACTGGAACAGCAGATACCCCAGGGGAAGGTATATTCTGAACACTCAACAGCCTCAGACAAAAAGTATCTAGATGATGCAATTAACCAATTTAATTCCAAAATTGCAGCATTAGATGCAGAGCAATTAAAACTAGAGAAAAATGTTAAATCTGTTCAGGACAGCCTCGAACCTTTTGTGACTCAAGTTGCGAACATCATAGAAGAAAAGATAAATGAAAAAGCTTCCATAGGAGATTTAGACGTTGTGTTATCTTCTATTTCAAACATAGAATCATCCGTCCAGACACTAACTGATAAGCTCAATACTTCTTTGGAAAACCTTCCAAAAGAAGTACAAAACAATATAAAAACAGAACGTAAAGAGAATATATCCTCTCTCGTTTCCAAACTCCTCGGATAGTTTTCAGCCCGCTTCTTACAGCGGGCTTTTTGTTGGGTTAAAGAAGAGGCGTAAGTTCAGTATAAGTCTGACCTCCAAACGAGCCATAACCTTCAAAACTAACCCAGAACACTGTCTTCTCTTTCGTTATAACTAAGGTTTTACATGTCTTAATCCCTTCAAAACAGGGAAGATATTCTGACTATCTTATGTGATTTTATAACATAAATTCAAAAAGTTAAAAATGAATAAATTTAAAAAAAATAATACACGATTTTGCTGATTTAACCCACCTTTTAGGAAGGAAAATAAGTTTTCCATCTCCTAATCTCCGTTTAGAAAGTTTTATCCGAAAAATTGTTAAAGAACAGTAAGAGGTAACAATGGATAAGTCTATCTCGCAGTGTGCAGTCCCTCGGATATTGAGAAGTTTAGCGAAAAGTTTGTAAGTTAGTTGAAGGTAATGTTGCTAGTGACGAGAACATTTAAATTGAAAACCTTTTCTTGAAATATCTTGTCTGGCTTGTTGGTTTCGAAGTACTGAAGGTCTGTAGAACAGAAAATCTCTGAATTAAGTTTGCAGCTCTCATGCAGCTGTTGCGAATTACGTCCCGCAGCAGTGCAGGTCGAGACCAAAATGATTACGCTTCAAGCAGGTTTCTTTACAACGAATATTTCTATCTCGAATAATGTCGGATCAAGACTATCGGAATTCAGCGATTTCGGTTAAAGTGGTGACCTATCCGTTTAACTCAGGAAAGTCCGATTGACCAAAAGTTAAGAGGCCTAACAATATGCTGAATCCGTCTGTACGTCGTCAAATCATTAAGCTGATTAAAAGAGAAGTTGTTCCCGCACTTGGCTGCACTGAACCGATTGCTGTTGCGCTGGCAGTAACAAAAGCACGGGAAATTCTGGGAGCGCTTCCCGATAAGATTGAACTCGGATTAAGCGGCAATATTATTAAGAATGCCATGGGCGTCGGTATCCCGGGGACCGGGATGATCGGTTTGCCGATTGCGGTAGCGCTTGGCGCTTTAATCGGTCGCTCAGAGCTGGAACTTGAAGTGCTGAGAGATGTCTCTGAAGAGTCGGTCGCTGCCGGTAAAGCTTATATTGACGAGGACAGGATTGAAATCCTTCTTGATGAAAATGCGCCTTCCAATCTTTACGTAGACGCCAAAGTCTTTAAAGACGGCCATACCGCAAGAGCCATTATCTCCAGAGAGCACACAAAATTTATTTATCTTGAAAAGGACGATGAAGTTCTTTATCAGGAAGCTGAACAGCAGGGCGATGAGGAAGAGGGCGATGATGATATCAAGCTCGATATGAAAACCGTCTATGAATTCGCTATTGAGAGCCCTCTGGATGAAATCGCTTTTATTCTGCAAGCAAGAGATCTTAATAAGCGCGCTGCGGAACTGGCGCTTTCAGGAGACTATGGTCATTCATTAGGCGCCATGATTAAAAATCGCGGAGCCCGATATTTCGGCGATACAACGGTTGCCCATATGATTGCTTACACTTCTGCGGCATGCGACGCACGTATGGGCGGTGCGACGATCGCGGTTATGTCAAATTCCGGAAGCGGAAATCAAGGGATTACCGCGACGCTTCCTGTGGTCTCCTATGCGGAAGACTGTGACGCTTCAGAAGAACAATTGATCCGAGCGCTTACGCTGAGTCACCTCACCAGTATTTACATCAAGCAGAATCTCGGAAGGCTTTCCGCTTTATGCGGATGCGTCGTGGCATCCACCGGCGCTTCTTCCGGCATTACTTGGCTGATGGGCGGCAAGTTCCCGGAGGTCTGCGCAGCAATTAAAAACATGATCGCTAACTTGGCAGGAATGCTTTGCGACGGAGCAAAGCCCGCATGTTCACTTAAAATTTCTTCCGGCGTATCAACGGCAATGATGTCTGCGCTGCTCGCCATGAATGAACACTGCGTTTCCGAGATGGAAGGCATCGTGAGTGACGACATTGATCAGACCATTAGGAATCTGACATCCATTGGCAAAGAATCCATGATGGAAACAGATAAGCAGGTTCTGCAGATCATGATCTGTAAATAGCTGACTTATTTTCCACTATTAATAGAGCGAATAGACTGGAATCCGCCGTTGCGTTTCCGGTCTTTCTGATTATTTTCATCCTTATCGCTGATGAATTTAAGGAGCCCGCTTTTAATTAAGCCGATTGTTTTGCTGCGCACTATCGCTAATTGAGCAGTGATCTCTATATGCTGGAAACCGCGGCGCTGAGGCAGCTTTTTAGCGCTTTTGAAGTTATTGCAAAATTTTCGAGCAGCTCGGCGTCTTTTTCATCTTCGTATAAATCTCTTCTGGTCTCAATCATGACTGAAGAAACTCTCGGATCGCTTAGATAGAAGGCCTGCGGTACCAATGCTCCGCTAAAAGGTGCATTTAGCCCGGTATCAAAGGTTTTATTAAAGGATTGATAAAACGCTTCAGAGATTTCGGAAGATGTGTGATAGGGGTCTGTACCGATACACACTTCCGGACGATCTTTTAACAAGGGACCTTCATAAGGAAGCTGCTCAGAGGAAAAACTATGTAGATCGATGATGAGGACCTTCCCGTAACGGCTCAGCGCGTCTTTAACTTTACGCGTTAGCGTGTAGTGATGCGGATAAGTAGTACTCTCTCAAAAGACGACTTCTTTCAGCCGCAGAGAGTTCCCGCCTTAATGTCTTGAGATCGTGAGTTTTTTGATAGATGACGCCCATACCAATGCCGGACATGCTTTCCAGGCTGTCGTCAGCGAAGCGCTCAACATCTACCACTAAACGACTGATCGGACTGACAACTGTTTGTTCGACAGGTATTCCGTTTGAGTATAGTGCGAGGGTCCAAAAATCAGTCATCTTGACGAACTCTTTCTGGAGCAACTCCGTACTTAATATAAACTGGTTCCGGATGTCATATGGAATATGAGTTGAATCATGCGGAACATGGAAAATAACCCATTTGGGAAAATTAAATTTCATTTTTTTCTTCGAATCAAAAATAAAACTTATGGGTCTAGAGTGTAGATGCCGCTGATGAAATGATGATTAATAATGCTGAGTTTTAATATATTGAAGAAAGGCGGTATCTGAGGCTTGAAGTCCGTAACAGATTGGAGAAACTTACTTAGAGAAAGAAGTTTAGTGTTTCAAATACAGCGAAGGCTGGGATGCATATTCCCGGCAATGGTTTGGTAAGGCAGGTATATGCTGCAGATAAGAGCAGAGATTAAATGTTTTGGGCTTTTTTATGGGGATTCGGGCAGGCTGAAGAGGATAGATCGGTATCAAAGACGTGAAGTGTTGATTTATAAAGCGCTGATGTGATTATTCGACAGCTTTTAATTCTCAAAGTTTATTTTGTAGTACTTAGAGGCAGACTCTAAGGCAGACTCTACATCAAGTTTAATTAGGCTCTATATTTTCTGCCGCAGCGATTGAATGAAATCGCAGACCGATAAAAATCCCGCCGAAGCGGGACGAAACGAGGGCCTTCTACTTTCGAATTTTATATCCGATCTGCATTAGATACGTCGCAAAGCCCGCGGATAAGATGCCGAAAAAACTGACGATAAAAAGACTGACCCAAGGATTAAAGTCGCTCTGCGAGAAAAATCCATATCGGAACCCGTCAATGATGTAGAAAAACGGATTGAATCTAGAAAGCGTCTGGAAAATCGGCGGCAGCTGGTGAATCGAGTAAAACACTCCGGAAAGAAATGTCAGCGGCAGAATCACAAAACTCTGGAACGCTCCGATCTGATCAAATTTGTCTGCCCATAATCCTGCGATCAGTCCGAGAGAACCCATCAGCATCGCGCCCATAAACGCAAAAATTAAAATCCATAAAACATGCTGCATGGGAGGCGCTGACCAAAACACCGAAGCCAGCAGCACGCCGCCGCCCACGATCAGCCCTCGCACCACAGAAGCGCCGATCATCGCAAGAGAAAGCTCCCAGCCGGAAAAGGGCGGAAGCTGAATAAATATCAGACTCCCCATGATCTTGGACGACAGCACCGAAGAGGAACTGTTGCCGAATGCGTTCTGCAGCAGCGTCATCATGACGAGACCCGGAACTAAAAAGTGCAGATAATTAACGCCGTCAAAGGTCGGCATGCGGCCGGATAAAACCTGACCGAATACTGTCAGATATAAAACGCCCATCAGCACCGGCGCAAAAATCGTCTGCAGCGCAATCTTCTTAAACCGCAGTATTTCCTTTTCCAGCAATGTCAGGAAAGAGGCGCCGGGACGATACGGCTGCGGTTCGATCTTGTATTGGGTCATTCGTCGGTAATCCTCAAAAATACTTCTTCTAAGTTCGCTTTTCCCAGCTCCAGACCTTCGGGCTTGAGGTCGACAGCTTCCAGAGCCTCTAAAAGACGGCGAAGCTCTTCAGGTCCGCTATAGGACATGGAGTAAAACCCGTTAGGGAGCTTCTCGCAACGGAAGGGAAAATCTTTTGGCAGCGGTGCGGAAAGCGCGAATATCACACGATCTTTGGAATATTCTTTTAAAAGTACCTGTGTATCTTCAAGCGCTGCGACCTGCCCGTGATTAAGGAGCGCGACTCTTCGGCAAAGCCGCTCGGCTTCTTCTAAGTAATGCGTCGTCAAAATAATCGTATGCCCCTTTCGGTTGAGATCTTCCATAAATTCCCAAAGGCGGTGACGCAGCGCAATGTCGACTCCGGCGGTCGGTTCATCAAGAACAATTAGAGGAGGGCGGTGTACCAGAGCTTGAGCGATCAGTACGCGTCGCTTCATGCCGCCGGAAAGACGCATTACGCTGTCTTTTTTCTTGTCCGAAAGATCGAGAACCTCTAAAAGCTCATCAATCCATTTGCCGTTGTCTCTCAAACCGAAATAGCCGCTCTGCTGCCGAAGTGTCTCGTAAACGGACAGGAACGGATCAAAGGTGATTTCCTGCGGAACAATGCCGACGCACATTTTAAAATTTCGCCAGTCCCGATGAATGTCGTATCCAAGAATGGAAATTTCTCCGCAGTCCGGATTAACCGTCTTGGCCAGCACGCCGATAAGCGTGCTCTTGCCGGCTCCGTTCGGGCCGAGCAGCCCAAAGAAATCTCCTTGTTCAATAGAAAAGGAAATGTCGGTCAGAGCTTTTTTCTCACGGCCGCTCTGATGAAAGGTTTTCGAAAGGCCCTTGATACAGAGAGCCGCCGGGTTGCTGGTTGCCAAATTAAACCTCCGCGTCGTTCAGCTAAAAGGTTGAAGAGAGTGGGACAGAAGCGGGAAGAAGCTCTGCATCCGTCCCAAGCGTTTCAATTAAAGAAGATGCTATTTCCTCGGAACGCCGTCAAGCCACGCCTGACCCTGATTGGGCGAATACACACTCTGCTCAATCAGATCTTCCGTACGCACAGATCCTTTAGAGAGCACTCCTGTCAGCGCTTCCGTGAGAAGCTGCGCCATCGTGACGTACCAGAACTGTCCCGCGACGGTCGGAATAAAGAGATCGTCTTTCTTCTCTAAAAGTCCAGCCCTAATCCATTGATCGGTAACGGGTTTCAGCGGTTTTTCGATTTCGACTCCGAACGCTTCTCCGATTGCTTTAAGAGAGAACGGACCGGATTCAACGCTCGAAGCCAGTGTGCGGAGCAAATACCAGTTTTCCTGAGGCTTCATCATCACAAAGACCGGTTTCTGGTCCTTCTCAACCATTTCGTTCCATTTGGAGAGCTTGCGCTCCTGCATCCAGCTGTGTCCGCTGAGTTTGCCGCCCGCGCCGCATCCGAACGGAAGACAGTCCAGAGAACCTTTGGCTAAGGAATTGTAGATATTGCGCTCTCTCGCGGTTCTTGCCCGATGCGTGTTGGTGAGACGCCGCCACTCGCCGTGCGCGGAAAACACTTCCACGCTGCGCGCAAACATATCGGCGGCTTCCGCAAGCGTTGCAGCGGGCTCCAGCAGCCCCGCCTGAATTCTCTTATTCAGAGGAGACTTTTCAAACACATTGAGCTGATAGCAGTCGACGCCGTCGATTGGAAGTTCCGAAGCGATCTTCAGATCGCTCTCCCAAGCAGTACCTTTTTGTCCGGGGAACCCAAAGAGCAGGTCGATGACGACAGCGGCCTGCCTATTCGCGGCAATCTCTTCGAGTCTGCGGATGACGCGTTCTGGCGTATCGATGCGCTGCATCTCTTTGCGAATCTTCGCGTCAAAGCTCTGTACGCCGAAAGAAAACCGGTTGACGCCCCCCTCGAGCGACGCTTCGAGCATTTCGTCCGTCATGTTATGGACTCGTCCTTCGACAGTAATTTCGCAGTCATCGGAGAGGGGAAGATATTTTTTTGCAGCGATGAGCAGCTCTTTTAATTGTTGGGGAGGAAGAGCGGTCGGAGTTCCGCCGCCAAAATATAAGGCTTTGATCGGCGCGGAGTTCTGAGCGGGGCGCCCGCTCCAAAGCGCGAATTCGCGAATGAGGTTGCGGCAGTAGCGCTCTGATTCTTCCGCGGTCCAGGGATTCTGATAGAACATGCAGAATAAGCAGCGGCTTTCGCAGAAAGGAATATGTACGTAGGCAAGCGCTTCTTTTCTGCGGGGCTCATGCGACTTCTTCTCCAGATAGTTTCGAGCAGTGCTCCAAAGCATCGGAATACCGAAAGGTCCCGAGTGGACGGTAGCCTTTGCCGGGAATGCGCGGTGCAGGGCGTCCTCTTCATTGGCAAAGTACGCATCCATATTTTTCTGTTTCATCAGAAGCTTTTTAAATAACTGAACTCCGGTTTCAAACGAGGACATCGAGCACTCCAGTGTAAGAAGTCATAAGCCGTCCGATACGGCGGTAATGACCGTTGTTTAATGCTCAGGGGCCTTTATCAAGGTCCCAAAAAAATCTGCATTCGGCAAAGGCGTTTTCCCTCGTAATCTCAGTGAGAGTCTCGGGCCGTACGCGGATTGCCTGACAATTTAGAAATTCATTCTAACGAACAAAAATCGATGCAATCGTGTATGAACTTAGGGCGGAAATAGAGCGCTATTTAGTAAAAAAATCGATAAAACAGGAGGTTATAAGACATACGGTTCAATATCTTAGGGAATACGATAATGAGAATTAATCTCGATGATGTAAATAAGTTAAACAGAAAGGCAGAAAATTGTACGTTTTTAATCACTTTTTCTAAGAATTCCCTAAGCTTGAATCTTTTTAGACGCTGCAAAGGATGGCCTTAGGGCTTTTGCTGAGAACAGGATCAAAATAAAATTATCACGTATATACAATTAGATAAATAAATTTTGTTTTATCCTGAAATGATCCGTTTCTTGGAATAACAGATGTGAAGAAAGAACGTTTGATCACCGGAACAATCGCTTTAGTTTAAGTTTTATTGGATAAATGTTTCATATTTATCCTTAAAATGTTAATAAAAGTTATATCAAATAATCAAATAGATAAATAGATGATTCGCAAATACGCCTGAGGCGGATCAGGGTTTTTGCTAATGAGAATAAGAAGCATTCAAGTAAATTTTTAGAATATGATTCGATGAATGAGAATCATTATCGATTAAATATTTAAGTTTTTGATAAGTTATGAATGCGAGAGAAGAGACGCCTCAGGTGAAACAGAAAACCGTCATCGATTTTCGTAAACCTTTCAACGCGCCGCAGGAACAGCCTTGGTTTGCCCGCGTTACCGACAACCCGATAACGGACGCTTTCCCGGAATCTATTGATATCCATCCCGGACTCGACGCTTCACCGGTTTTACCGACGGAACTTCCTTCCGTTCTCAACAGACTGACCGAGCAGCCGAGAAAACGCAGAACCGTTGCCTATATCAATGTGCCTTACTGCGAAACACGCTGCCTGTACTGCCTTTTCTATATCAAGCCTTACCGCACGAAAGAGGAAAGCGCGGCATACGCGGACACCTTAATTAAAGAGATGCAGCTCTGGGCGGATAAACCCGTTCAGAATAAAGAACCGGTGCACGCCGTCTACTTCGGAGGCGGTACGCCGACCGCGCTCGAAGCATCTGATATTCGACGCGTGCTTGAAGCCGTCAGAAAGTACCTGCCGCTCGCAAACGATTGCGAAATCACCTACGAAGGCAGATTGTCCGGATTCGGTGACGACAAGATGGAAGCTGCGATCGAAGGCGGCGCAAACCGCTTCTCGCTCGGCGTGCAGACGTTTGATACCAAAGTGCGTCAGGCGGTCGGTCGCCGCTCTTCTAAAGAAGAACTCATCCGAAGGCTTACACGCCTGATGAGCTATAGCCAGGCCGCTGTCGTGATCGACCTGATATACGGCTTCCCGTATCAAACATTGGAAACCTGGCTTGAAGATCTTCAGATTTCTAAAGATCTGGGTCTGGACGGAGTTGACTGCTATCAGCTCCGAGTCTTTGAGCGTTCTCCTCTCCACAAATACATCGCCAACGGCAAACTGCCCGCGGGGCCCGATCACGCGATGCGCGCGCGTATGTTCCGTGAGGCGGTCTTTCAGATGCGTGAAGCCGGATGGAGCCGCCTTTCAATCAGTCACTGGGCATCCAATACACGCGAAAGAAATTTCTATAACTATTACGCTAAAACTCGTACCGACTGTCTCGCTTATGGCCCTGGGGCGGGTGGAGTGATCGACGGATTCAGTTACATGCAGCATCGCGCGCCTGATGCATGGATAAAGAGCGTCGAAGAGGGCGTAAAGCCGATCGCGATGATGATGCGGCCCTCCAAAAACTGGGAACTGGGTCGAGCGGTTGCCGAGCAGATGGAGCTGAATTACTTCAACCCCTCTGCGCTTGCAAAAGAATTCTCCCCGCAGCTTAGCAAAGCTTTCGAACCGATCACAGAAAATTGGACGGAAGCCGGACTGCTGCTGCCGTTTTCTGAAAGATACGAACTGACCGTGGCCGGTCAGTTCTGGCAGGGACGGATGACGCAGCACATTCTCAACCATATTAAAAATACCAACTTATGACCTCTAAAATCCAAACTTTTAAATATTCAGCGGCAGCAGCGGCGCTGATTGCAGCATTTTCCTCGCAGGCCCAGGAAGTTCAGAAAGCGGTCGAAGTGACCGTAACCGCCGGACGCATAGAGCAGCAGCTCCTAGATGTGCCGATGAGCGTATCGGTGCTCACGCAGGAGGAAATTCGCAATTCTTCTGCGAGAAATATCGGGGAGCTCCTTTCCGATGTTCCCGGTGTTGAAGTAACCGGCGACGGCTCTCAGGGTTTAAAGCGCGTTCAGATCCGAGGTGAAGACGCGTTTCGAAGCCTAATCCTTATTGACGGACAGCGTGTCTCGGAACATAAGTCGATGTCCGGCCCGGCGCTTTTAATTGATCCTTCATCGGTTGAACGCATCGAAGTCATCAAGGGGCCGGCCTCCGTGCTCTATGGCTCAGATGCTATTGGCGGGGTGATTAATATCATCACAAAGAAGGGAGGTAAAAAGCCCTTTGAAGCAGAAGCTTCTGTCGGCTGGAATGGCGCAGGCCATGGCTGGGAAGAGTCAATTTCTTTCGGCGGAGACTATAAAGGTCTTAAGTACCGACTGAATGCCGGCTATCAGAGCCACGGCGATATCAAGACGCCGCTTGGATACCAGAACGGAACGGATTTTCGTCAGAAAAACTTAGGTGCTTTCCTGAACTACGACTTTAATGAGCATTTTACTGTCGGCATGAGTGCTGATACCTTTGACTCCGATATTAATTCTTCCAGCTGGGACTATGAGCAGGATCCGGATAATGAATTCTTCGTCCGTATTCCTAAGTGGAAACGCGATAAAGTCGCACTCTTTGCCGAAGGTAAGAATCTGACAAGCTATCTTACTAGGGTTCGTTGGGACGGCTTTTGGCAGAATAACCACAAGCAAATGCGCAATTACGTTGGAGCCTCGGTTAACACGCCGGCGTACAACATGAATGTCGTGACCGACTCTGTAGCAAATAACAAGATCCGTACGTTCGGAACGAGTCTGCAGGCGGATTGGCAGCTCGGTGACAGCAATACGCTCATCACCGGCTACGAATTTACTCAGGACTCGTTAAAGGCTTCAACGGATGCCGCCTTCACCCAGAAAATGAAGATGGGTCCCATGACAATGCTGGACACAGACTACGTCACCAACCGTTATGTAGAAGGCAAGGAAATTACTAACGCCGTGTTCGCCGCCATGGAAACCGAGTTACCCATGGATTTCACAATGAACTACGGTGTGCGCTACACATTCGTGAATTCTAAACTGACCAATGCAAGCGCTCTGCGCAACGGACACAGAACGACACCCGCGGGAACAACTAATTACGTGAATACCCCCGTGGATGATGCGGGCTCGGTCGGCAGCAACAATGAAAGCCGCCCGGTCTTCAATTTAGGCTTTATCTGGAAAGGAATTGAAGATACGTCGATTCGCGCTCAGTGGTCTCAGGGCTTCCGTGTCCCGAATCTGCAGGAGAAATTCCTGATTAACAGTATGGGCGGCGGAACGGTCTACGGCAACCCTAATCTGAAGCCGGAGAAATCCAACAATTTCGAAATCGGTGTCCGCTACAGCGGCACTTATGTCGATGCCGACTTCGCAGTTTTCTATAACCTTGCGGACGACTACATCTCGACAGAAATCCTCAGCGGCTCAGGCTCTGACGTCTATCGCTATGTGAATGCCGATAAGGCAAAGACATTCGGTGCGGAACTTTCTCTGAACTTCAAAGTGAACGAGTACATCAATCCGTATGCGTTCTTCTCTGTGATCAGAAGAAAAACCGAATGGGCAAACGGCGTTTTCACTTATGATTCCGGCACACCGGCCTTTACCGCGCGCTACGGTCTGAGAACCGATGTTCCGCTCTTTAACGGCCGCTGGACTACAGACACTTATCTGAGAAGTGCGACCGCCAAGAAGACTTACTCGGTTTCTAGCGATGAGACAACGCGTATCGCGGGCTACACAACCTTTAACTTCGCGACCGCCTATCACTTCGGACCAAAGAAGGCCTACAGCGCTAACTTTGAAGTGCTGAATATCACCAATCAGCTCTACGGCTATGAGACTTCCATTTACGAGCCCGGCCGCCGAGTGAACTTCAAACTCAGCGCTAAGTATTAACCTGAACCGGATTCATCCTGTAACTGACATGACTGATGAAATGACGTTAAACGCCGCGGCAGTCGGCCGTAAACAAAGGTTCTCCGACCGCTGGTCCGCTAAAGATCTGGTCGTTATCGGAATCTTTGCGGCTGCCGCCAAAATTTCTACTGTTTTAATCGCCATGGTGGGAGGAGGGATGAATCCTGTTTCGCTTCTGCTTAAAAACATGGTGTTCACGACACTCTTGGTCGTGATGCTCTTCAAAGTGAAACAGAGCGGAACTTTGACGCTCTTTGTGATCGTGAGCACACTCGTGAATTTCCTTCTTCTCGGAGGAAACATTACGCTTATCGTCCCGATGCTTTTTGCGGCGCTTCTCAGCGAACTCCTTATGGCCTCGGTACGTAAAGCAGGACTGCCGGGCAGTGTTTACTGGGGCGTCGGCTGCTTTGATCTGATCTGCAAATTCGGCTCTCTCGGCATTTCATACCTGATGATGCGCGAGTCGCCCGCGCTGATGGCTGTGGTGATCCCGATTGTGATCATCGGCTATGTCGGCTCACTGATCGGTCTTTGGACCGGCTATCGTTCAACTAAGGAATTAAGACATGCGGGCATCATTTGCTTCTAACCCGACATCTCCGCTCAATCGGATAGACGTGCGCGTCAAAATGCTGATCGCGGCCGCTGCCTCGATTATGACGGTGGCGATTTCTTCTGAAGCCGCTCAGTACCTGCTTTTTGCAAGCTCTTTTGTATATCTTCTTTTATTAAAACGACCGAAGATTATCGCGGTGAGTTATTGCGCCTGTATTCTGATGATGGCGCTTTCCGCGGGCTTCGGATATCTGATTTCCATTTGGTTCCCGGCAATGGGCAAGAGCATGTCGCTGTCCTCCATGCTGGTTCCGTTTCTTCGCGGTTTTACCATGCTTAACGTGGTTCTTCCGCTTGCTTTTACCGGAAGACTCCAGACCATTCTCAGCGGGCTGCAGAAACTGAGACTGTCGTTCGTTATCTATCTTCCTTCGGCGGTGATCATTCGATTTATTCCGACGTTTATGAATGACATCCGTCAGATTTGGGAGTCACTTAAAATTCGCGGCTATAAGATCAATCCGTGGACGTGCACCATTCATCCGTTTCAAACCACGCGTCTTTTATTTACGCCGCTTCTTTTCCGCGCGCTTAAAACCAGCGATGAGCTTGGCATCGCGGCTGAGCTTAAAGGTTTAAATTCCGGCTCTTCCGCGGGAAGGGCTGCCGCAGCTTCCTTCACGCGAAATGATTATCTGATCATTGTTTTAATCGTCCTGATTTGCGCGGCTGCCGCGGTTCTTCAGTTCTATTTCCCTAACTCCGCGCCGGCGGCAATGAAGTAATGATTAATTTAGACCATGTTACCTATCAGTATCCTTTCAGCTCGCGCTGCGCGCTTGAAGATATTTCTCTTAACGTCTCTGCGGGAGAAGTGGTGCTCGTGACCGGTGTTTCCGGCTGCGGCAAATCCACCCTGATTCGGCTTATTAACGGTCTTTGCCCGCATTATTACGGGGGCTCGCTCAAGGGTAGCGTCAGAGTGTGCGGGAGAGACAATAAAACGGAGAAACTCAGCGACATCTCACATCGGGTCGGAACGCTTTTTCAAAATCCGGAAAGTCAGTTCTTCGCGCTTGGCGTGGAGGAGGAAATGGCTTTTATGTCTGAGTGCCGGGGCACTGATCCCAACGAAATTGACCGAAAGATCGCTGACGCCGCAAACCGCTTCGGACTGAACTCAGTACTGAAGAACACGATTCACGAGCTTTCTCAGGGCCAGAAGCAGAAAGTTGGTTTGGCTTCTCTGATGATGGAACCTTTAAAAGTGCTGATTCTGGATGAACCGACCGGAAATCTGGATCCGGAATCGACGGAAGATTTAGCCCGAGAAGTTCAAAAGCTGAAAGAGCAGGGTACTGCGATTCTCGTTGTCGACCATCGCCTGTATTGGCTAAAGGATGTTGCGGACCGAGTGATTGTTCTTGAAAAGGGAAAAATCATCCGGGAAGGGACGTTTAATGATCTTGATCCGGCATTCCGATCGAAAGTCGGTCTTCGGGAAATCTCCGTCAAGGACTGCAGAGATACGCTTCCCGTGCCCATGAGCGCAAGCCACCCGATCCTCAGTGTGCGGGATCTGACTTTTGAATATCCCGGAAGGGCGGTCATGCGGCACTTTAATATGGAGCTGCCCAAAGGGATCTGCGGCGTTTTCGGAGAAAACGGCGCGGGTAAAACCACCTTGGCCCGCCTGCTCACCGGTCTTAATAAAGCCAAGGAAGGATCGTTCGCGATCCGAGGACAAAAACTTAATCAAAAAGAATGCTTCAGGCATGTCGCCGTAGTGCTGCAGAATGCCGATCATCAGCTTTACATGCGCACGGTCTTTGAGGAACTTCAGACGAGTCTGGAGGCGGCAGGATGCAAAGGAGGTTCTCGCGCCGCCGAAGAGCTGCTCGGCTTATTTGATCTGCAGGATCTGAAGGACAGACACCCGCATTCGCTCTCCGGCGGACAAAAGCAGCGCCTTGTGATCGCCTGCGCTTTTGCTAAAAATCCGGATGTGATTATTTTGGATGAACCGACAAGCGGGCTGGACGGCGCAAATCTGAAACGCATTGCTTCAGCTCTGAAGAGACTCTCCGACGAAGGAAAGGCGGTACTTGTGATTACGCATGACCTTGAACTGATTCAGATGGTCTGCCAAAGCGCGGTGACCTTGAAAAAACTCCCGACAACCCAAAACACGATTAATTAACTTTTTAAATTGGAAAGAAAAATGTCAGAAACAGAAAAACAGGCAAAGATTCAGGAAGTGATCCACTCGGGCCGACCCGTCACGCTTGACACGCTTGCGGCCGCCATCGGGGCCACTGCGCTCGAGGCCGCGCACGCTCTGCCGGAAGGTATGTGCACTTTCGCGCCGGGCAGCGATTTCGAAAAAGTCTGGCAGCGCATCAGTCAGTGGGAAAAGGCGACCTTTATCGTGATCGCAGGCGGGAACGTCATTGAAGTGGAATCCAAGGTCGCGGTCGGCAAATGTGCCAAGGGCTACTACAACCTGATGGGCGGAAAGGCGCCGCTTCAAGGACACTTTAAGTATGAGAATATTGCGGAGATCGGTTTTGTGACCATGCCGTTCATGGGTCGGGAAAGCCATTTTGCCGCCTTCTTTGATAAAGAAGGCCGCTGCGCCTACAGTTTCTATGTCGGCCGTGAAAAACATCAGCTGATCGAGTCGGCCAAGGAGCAGTTCCTCGCGCTCCAGGCTGAATACAAATAACGGATTAGGAGCAAAAATGAAAATCTTGACTGTCTACTCGTCCCTGACAGGCAACACTGAGAAGATTGCCAAAGCGATTTCCGAAGCGCTGCCGGGTTCGCAGCTGAAGAAACTTCCGACGGATGTTAATCCTCAGGAATATGACCTGATCTTCTGCGGATTTTGGTGTGACAAAGGTCATCCGGATGAACTGTGGGAAGAGTTTTTTAAAAACATCGGCTCGGTGCCTACAGCGGTCTTCGGAACGCTTGGCGGAGATCCTAATAGCGAGCGCGGCCGCGCGTTCGCCTCTAAAGTTTTAGAGCGTATTTCTGCGCCCAACATTCTCGGTCTCAGCTTATGGCAGGGCAAGGTTGATCCCAAGATTTTGGAAATGATGGCCAAGATGCCGGGCGCAAAACCGATGACGCCGGAGCGTAAGGCAAAACTTGAGGAAGCCGCAAAGCATCCCACGCCGCAGGATCTCAGCGAAGCCGCCGAATGGGCGATCTGCATGCTGAAAGCCGTTGAAAAATAATAAAAAACCATCGTCATGAACTTTACACAGATATACGATCTTATCGGATGTGCCGGCGTAGTTCTCTTTATCGTCGGCATCGCGGCGGTGTATATCACCGTCTGGAACATTATTTATTTGAGAGGCGTACTGCGGAGCTTTAAAGGGAGTTTCCGCGGAATGGAGAACACGACCGCAGAGCGGATTCGGCGCGCGTACGGCAAAAGCACCAATCCGCTTATCTGTATTGTTCGTGACGTCGTGACGACGCATGCGGCTCACTCTGAAGACATCCGAGCGGAGGTCGCTTATTTGTTTCATAAGAACTTTAAGCCGGTCAACAACGCGCTGACTTGGCTGAAACTGATTGCCGCGGTTTCTCCGCTGCTGGGTCTGCTCGGTACAGTCCTCGGTATGGTTCGTGTGTTCAGAGCGATCGCGGAGAACGTTTCTCCGGATCCGACAATGCTTGCGGCCGGTATTTGGACCGCTCTGGTGACAACGGTCATGGGACTTGTCGTCGCAATTCCCGCTCTGATGGCTTATTACTATCTGATGCTGCGCATTAAAGAGCTCAGAATCGAAGCGGTCGAATACAGCTACCGTTCTCTCGAATCCGCAAGGGTCGCGGCTAAGTATGAGGCGGAGCAGGCTGCAGCCTAGGAGCACCGGATGTTTGATGAATTCGATGAAGAACCCAGAATCGACCTGACGCCTCTGATTGACGTGATTTTCATGCTGGTGATTTTCTTTGTCATGACGATGACGTTCAGCAAACCGGTGCTCGACCTTGTGCTTCCGTCCGCGGACAATTCGGTTGTGCGCAAGAAAGAGGCCGAGCTGGTATTAAATGTTAAATCCGACGGGTCGATTTATCACGAAGGCGCTCCTGTCACGAAAGAGGATCTGCCGCAGTTCCTCGACGAACACCCGGACGGGATGCTGAACCTTATGATTGACGAGAAGGCGCCCTTCGAGTCGTTTGTTTCTATTGTTGATGTGGCAAAGCACAAGCGAGGGGGCCGCTTTGTCATCAGCACCAGAGCCGCGGAGTCGGTTAAATGAGATCAGTGCCGCGGGAGGATAAAAATGTCTGCAAAGCCAAACGAATCGCAAAGGTTTTAGTTCTATTGGCGTTGAGTTTCATTTTTTGGCTGATCAGAGGGCATAAAGATGAAACAGTTGTTCCGGTTCAGCCGATGCAGCTGATTGAGCTTTCCTTTGAGCAGTTTGTGCCTCCGCAGCCGACGGCCGCGCCTCAGCCGGAAAAAAACCGGCTGCTAGCGGAGGACTCAGATATAAAAACCGCTCCGGAACTGGAGCCTAAACCCGAACCTGAACCGGAACCCGTCAAGGAACCTGAGCCGATACGCGAACCGGTAAAACCGCCGGAATCGGTGAAGCCGGAGCCCGTGAAGCCTAAAAAGGCAGTGAAAAAGGAAATTCAAAAGACAGTTAAGAAGACTGTGACTCAGGATCCTCCTACTCAGTCGACGTCCGCAGCTAAAACCGAAGGCAATGAGAGTGTCAATGAGCTTAAAACACGCAATACCATTGCTTCTATGCTGGTAGCGCTCGTGGAAAAGCGCAAACGTTACCCGAAAGCGGCGAGAAGGGCCGAGATGGAAGGCGTGACGGAGGTTCTTTTTATCGTCGATAAAACCGGGAAGATAACGGCTGCTTCAGTGAGCAAGGCGAGTGGAAAAGGCCCTCTGGACCGCGAATGCGAGAGTTTGGCCGCCCGTCTCGTCGGCACTGAGCTTGGCGTACTTAATCCAGGCCTAAAGCTTACCGTTCCGATTCGTTTCACACTGAGCGACAGTTAATTTGCTTGTGAGAGGTCACAGTTAGACCGAAGACTTTCTCTCGGAGCGGTTGGGATAAGTCGGTCCCGGACAGTCGGGGCAGTTTGGGATTTGATTAGCGGAGTTTGGAGGCGCAATCCCTGAAACGGACTTGCTTTGTTAAACTGTCAAAAATTTTTCGTAGGGTGCGCTATGGATAGAATTACCATCTCTCTGGATGAAGAACTTTCTCAGGCCTTTGATAAATATGTCACTTCAGAGGGATATAAAAACCGTTCGGAAGCCATTCGGGATTTGATTCAGGAAAAGCTTCTTGAAGTTCAGCTGGATGCGGACAAGGGACGGTGCGCTGCGGTTGTCTCCTACGGTTACAACCACGAAGAGCGCAATCTGGCTCAGAGAATGGTTAAGCATCAGCACCTGCATACCGAACTTGTGGTTTCTTCTATGCACGTTCACTTAGACGAGCACAATTGCGTCGAAACGGTCGTGCTGCGCGGAGCAACGGCCGATGTTAAGGAGCTCGCAAAGAAAATGCTGTCTGAAACACACGTTGCGCACGGCGCGGTCAACTATTTAGTCGCGGACAACTCAGGCCATGTTCACGGGCATCATCACGAAGGCGAGGGCCATTCGCATTCTTAATTGTCTTTTTTTCTAAAACGAAGAGGAGCGGTTTGCGCTCCTCTTTAGTCTTATTTGTTCCGAGTTTTAAATACGTGAACAGGTGAGCGTGATGTAGCCGGCGTATACGAGCAGTAGAAGAATTCCTTGCCAGCGTGAGAATTTGGAAAGGATCATTGCCGGCACAATAGCGATTAATCCGACAAAGAGGCAGGCGGGAAGGTCGATCATGGCCATGGAAGGCGAAATCGGCAGCGGTTTTCCTGCGATAAGGGAGGAGAGCGGCATGATGAGTGTCAGATCAATAATGTTGGCGCCTAAGATATTGCCGATAGAAAGCGCTGACTGACGCTTGATAATTGCTGTAATTGTCGTGATCAGTTCGGGTAGCGATGTGCCTACCGCGACCAGAGTCACGCCGATGACACGTTCGGGGATCCCGATATGCTGAGCGATCAGGCTTCCGTTATCGACAAGGAGCTGAGCGCCGACGATTATGCCGGCAGCTCCGAAGATGAATTTTGCAGCGATGACTCCTTTACGGACATTTTCTATTTCATCTTCGCTGCGGTCTTTTTTCTGCCGCATATGATGAAGGGCGTCTCGGATATTTTCCCAGATAAAGAGAGCGAATATTGCGATTAAGGCGCAGGATATCGGGATAGAAACCTGACCGAAGAAACCGCAGAGCGCGATCAGAGCTGCGGCAGTGAGCATCAGGATCGACTTCAAAAGGTAAGTTTTACGATTAATGGCGCCCGGCATAAAGATAATAGCGAGAGCCATGATGAGTCCGATGTTCGCAGTTACACTGCCGACAGCATTTCCGATAGAAAGATCTACTTTCCCCTGAGCTGCGGCCATGCAGGATACGAGCATTTCCGGGAGGGTGGTGGCGACACTGACGATAGTCGCACCCACAATAAGTTTAGGAATACCGGTTTTTTCCGCGATCCAAGATGCGGCATCCACAAAATAGTCTCCGCCCTTGATCACAAAGATCAGGCCGAGAACGAATAGGGCGATTGTTATAGCTAATTCCATGTTATTTCAGCTTTTATGTTTATCTATTAACCGTCGGGGTGCTGAACATGGATGAAATAGACACGACCCATGAACAGCCTCCGGCCATCATGAGTCTCGTAAATTAAAGCAAGCCAGGTCTAAGACCAGGATGTTGACTTGCTGCGCAGTGCGCATACTACTCCCTCACGGAAGTGGGAATGATATATCAAAAAATAAACCGTCGTCAAAGATTTGGGGTTCAGATTTTGGTTTTCCTGACGGACTGTCAATTGTGAGTTAGCAAACGGTAGGAAAGTTTGATTACGGAAAAGATGAAGAATTTGTGCCGGAAGAGGGGGATTGATTTGAGAAGAGAGGGTGAGGCGCATCATATTTTTTTTAATTTAGGCGTCAGCAAGCGGATAATTTCCGAACTTACGGCTTAAATGTTGAAAATACTGCGCACTGAAGATAATTAAACAAGCACATAGCCCCATTAAATTCAGCAAACAAAAGTTCCAAAGAATAAACGAGCCTGTCGTGCGGTAAAAAGTTTAGCCGGGGATTTTTGATGAACGTTTTCTTCGCCCTCTGGAACAGGCGGATATATATAGGTTTTAGCGGAAGAGGAAGATTTGGCGGAAGAGGGTTTTATTCACGATGTGCCGGCGGAAAACAGTTGATGCATCCGCTTATTCGCGAGCTAATTTGTTTGAGAAAAAGCTCCCTCTGAGAGGGGATACTGAAAATCATACTTATTTTTCTATTAAAACTCGTATCTTAACGTCGCGCGTGGATTATCTCTCTCCGCAACGTTGGTACGAGGATGATCTTGTAATCAATATACAAGTCTCCTGTGTCTGCTCAGCCCTGTATAGTTTTACGCCGATCGGGAGCGTAATCGATGTCTCCGATTGGCTGTCGAGGGTCGAGAGTTACTAGGCCGAGCTGAACAAGCAATTAAATTCTGCGAGCAGAACCACAAATGAACAGCAACCTTGAATTTCGGATGTAGGCCAATCTGTGGGCCATTTTGTTTTGATCTTTGGAAATCCACATGGATATTGAGGTATTGGCGGAAGAGGTGGGATTCGAACCCACGGACGAGGATCACTCGTCGCTGGTTTTCAAGACCAGTGCATTAAACCGCTCTGCCACCCTTCCGTAAGCGGAAGCCTGAATTATACGCAAAAATCATTTGTCTGCAAGCGATGGTGGTTGCTCTGGATGTCACAGACAATAAGATTGTCTTGTGCAATGGTTGTCATCGAGGTCATAAGGTGACGTTATAAAGTTGGTGCGACAGGCCTGACATCTCAGAACTTCATAATAAAAATGTTTATTCATAACTAATATATGTGATAATCGCTTGGTAGAGTCAATCTCAACCTAAGGAGAACAAATGACTAAACGCAGAACTTTTATATCCGGCTGTCTCGTTGCCGGTTCACTTCCTTCTACAGTATTTGCCGCAGCCGGCAATGATTACGCTGATGATTTCAATATGCAGCAATATTTGAAGGAATTGGATGAGCTTATCTCTATCGATTCAAAATCCGGATATATTGAAGGCGCAAACCGGATCGCGGATATTCTTGAGAAACGCTTCAAATCGGTCGGCTGGACTGTGACAACTAAGGATTGCGAGGGCCGAGGAAAGGCGTTGGTTGCAACTAACACGCCGAATCAAAACCACTACGACGTTGTTTTGGCTATCCATTCGGATACGGTTCAACCTGTTGGAAACGCGGCAAAGTACCCTTTGACCATTAAAGACAACATCGCCCACGGTGCGGGCGTTGCCGATGATAAAAGTTCTTTAAACGCGGTTTGGTGGATTTGTAAAAAGATTCCGCCTGAAGCGCTACGTAAACTGAATATCGCTGTTGTTCTTAATCCGGGAGAAGAGTCCGGTTCTCCTGCCTCCCGCAGCTTCATGGACGAACAGGCGAAGAAAACAGATATCGCTTTAGTTTACGAACCCGGCCGCCCCGGAAACGGTTTTGTGCGATCTAGAAAAGGCTCGATGTTCTTAACTATTAACTTCCACGGAAGACCCGCACACGCAGGTAATAATCCGGAGCAGGGAAGAAATGCTATTGAGGCGATGGCTAAAGCTATTCCGGAAATTAAAGCGATTGCATCGGAATATAAAGATGTGACGCTTAATGCGGATGTAGTAAAAGGCGGGACAACGGCAAACACGATTGCAGAAGATGCGACGGTTGTGTTTGACTTCAGATTCTTTAATGATCAGACGAGAGATGCGGTACTCGATAAGATCGAAGCTCTGTGCAAGCGTGGTTTCGCACCCGATGTGACGTCAGAGCTTAAATATGTCGCTAAGAGTTCAGCCTTAGCGCATACCGATAAGTCTCAGAAAGTAATTGATTTGGTTAACAAAGCGGCTTCGGAGCTTGGACAGCCTGATCCGAAATGGATGGATGTCGGCGGAGCTTCCGACGGTAACCGTTTCTCAGGAGGCGGAGCAGCAGTCGCTTGCGCAATGGGTGTCATCGGCGGAGATCTTCATCATCCGGAAAAAGAATGGTCTGACATGTCGAGCGTTAAACCCCGAATCGCTCTTGGTCGTAAAGTGCTTGAGCTGATTGCTCAGCAGAAGTAATCATTTAATTTTGAGAGGGCTAAAATCGAGCCCTCTCAAAAACTCTCGGTTTAATTGTCACGGTCTAAAAATAGTTCATTTTTCACCCGGTGCGTTAGATATTGATGCGCCCCGAAAAAAGCACTGAACAAAACTAGGCGGTTTTTGAAGCAAGCGCCACTAACTCCATTTACGGAGTGTTTGTCACCGTACAGCCTAATTCTTTACGGGCATTGTCGCTTATCCGTGCATTTTAAATGCTCTAATTAAAGCAAGCGCCCGTATAGAGGCAGGTTGCACCGTATTTGGCGCTTCATAGGTTGAATCTGATAGGGATGCGTTGATGTCGAGCTGCACACCTGTATCCTCTGCAACTAGCGCGAGAGAAAAATCAGCCTTTAGAGCACTACTGGAATCATTCGAAACAGCTCAGCCACTAACAGAGGCAACCCAAACGCCATCGCTGCGTCTGAAACGATCAAAGCGGATCACGCTCGTGCTATTCGGAAACGCACAATCGGCGTTCGCCTATACGTCGATTGGTCCGGTTGCACGGTATCCACTGAATCAGAGTAAATATTTGATCCCGCTCTGGCTAAGAATTTGATTGTCTCCCATGCATTGGGTCGATCGCCCGGGCTTGAGTACATTTACGTAGAACAACTAAGCTGATCCGTTTCCTGTTTTAATTACTGATACGGCTCTTTTGAAATTCCTGAGTCTCAACTCAACAAAGATACTTCCCGAAATGGAAGCAGGAATGATCGATCGTTCAACTAACAGATTAAATTATCAGTATCTTTTATTGATAGATATGGAGGTGTCGTATGAAAAAGATCGTTATGGCTATTATCTCTGCTGCTTTCATTTTCTCTGTAACCGGCTGCAATACAGTTAAAGGCGTTGGCCAGGATGTCTCTAAAGTCGGTCAGGGTATTGATAATGCGGCTCAGGATGTATCCAATAAGCTTTAAGTATTTATAACTTCCGTAGCAAAGGGAAAAAATGAAAAAGCTAAGCTTTCTGGCGATTCTTGCCGCTATGATGTTTGCGTTTTCCGGTTGCAACACAATCAGTGGAATAGGTAAAGACGTTTCGGCAGTCGGCAGAAGCGTCGACCATGCTGCGACAAAGACGTCAGCAAAGATTTCTTCCAAGACAAGTTCTTCAGGCAGCTCGTCGCAGCCAGCAGAATCATCGGCTGAACCGAAGTAAATCGGTCTGATTTATGAAATTGTCGGAGCTGAAGCTCCGACAATTTCATGGTGGTATGTATTAAATACAAAAAACTCAAGCAGCTAGTTCTGAGCAGTTAAATAATCCGTTTGATGCGGGGCTTAGACTGTCATTTTATTTTTCTTTGTTTTCCCGTAGATAACGTTTTCTTCTCGGTTTATCTAAAAATTTTGCCTTGCTATTCCCTCCGGGCTGGATCATTTTTTTTACCATCTTTTTAAAAACTGTTTAACTATATTTCCGAGCTTATTGGATTAAGACGGGGTGTTTTGTAAGTTTAGTGTTCTTTAACTCTATGAAAATTGCGTAAATCACAATAAGGAGGGGTGGATTTAATATTCATTGGGTAACTTATTGTTTTAAAATTAAATAAATTTGAAATTTATTCATATTCAGTCCAAGAGTTACGTATTTTCTTTGGAGGAAGTCGATAATCAGTGTAATATGGTGGAAATCTTTTCTTACAAAGATGATTCCCTTTTACTTCCAAGGAAGACTATGAATAAAACCTATAAAGTCGTATTTAATCCTGTCACTTCGACATGGACTCCGGTGAGTGAAGTTTCCAGATCTCGTGGAAAGTCCGGTCTGAGATCTTCTCTGTCCAAGTTGGCGATTGCCGTAGCGTGCGGACTTTTTTCGGTTTCGCATGCAGCAACGTATGATGCTTCCATTTACGCGCAGTCAGGTCAAACTGTCACGGTTAATCAGCCGGCCCTGACTATATTGAAGGTACCGGTGGTGACGAGCCGATTATCGGCATTATTGCGGAGAGCGGTTCGGTCGTGAATGTTAATGCTGACATCGTTGACATGAACCTTACAGCACCGATTTCCCATACTAAGGCGATTGTTGCGGCAGGGGGCGAAGGTCCAGGTGCACAGATTAATATGGATGCGAAGCAGATTTCCATCTTTATGAATGGCGGAGGGCGCGGAGTTGAGTCAAATTGGGGCTCTTCAATTAACATGAACGCCTCTGAATCGATTTTGATTTCTACAAGAGCGAATGTAGGCAAATCATATGGAATTCTGGTTGACGGGTATGGCGGTGGCCAAGGCTCTACGCTTTCCATTCAGGCTCCGGATATTAAAGTTTCCACGTATGTGAGAGGCGAAAATGAAAACAGGATAAATGCTGTTTACCTTCGCTCTAATCAAATAAATCTCCATAGTCTTTCTCTTGGAACAGAAAACGCAAAGAATATTGCAATCGATCTGACGATTGAAAAGACTGCTCCGGAAGCCAACGCTATTAACATAACAGGAGGTTCCGCGGTTATCGGCAATAATGACGCTGCTGTGTCCATCAATGTTGTTAACAACGGTACGGAAGAAACAGCCTACGCTCGCGGAATTCAGGTTACAGGAGAAGACAGCAGTCTCACGATCAATGCATCCCGCTTGGACGTTTCGGTCACCAGTAATTTCAAACCGGTTGCCTTTAAAGTTAGTGACAACGCTGCTGTAACAGTTAATGCGCCGACTTCTATAACAGTAAGAGGCGGAAGTAATCAGGATTATGCTAGCGAAGGTATCAGAAATTCCTACTTATCGAATGGAATGTCCCCGGCTACATCAGAATTTGTATTTAATAAGTCAGTAATTGTGGATGTCTCCGCAGAACAAGGGGCACGCGGCGTATGTGTTCTCAACGGACAACCTTCCAATATTTCAACGAGACCTAATGACCACGGCGGTTTGATAACTTTCAACTCTGACCTGACTGTCTCTGCAAATAGCTCAGGGAGAAACGCCAGGGGCATTGCTCTGGACAATGATTTCTTAGACGGAACACATCCGACAACTCCGCTTGGAGACCCTGGATCAGGCGCATTCCTTGTTGTTAAAGGCAATCTTTCATCGAATGCTGTTGCTAAGAGTAATGCGGCAGCTATTGATCTCAATGACAATGCCGGTCTCACGGCTGGTTCTCTGAACCTTTCTGCCGTGTCTCAAACTGCCGGTGCTTACGGTATCAATGTTGACGGCAGTACCGGAAATGTCTACGCCAGCGGCAGTGAAATGAATATTTCCGCTGAATCCCAAGGTAATGGCGAAGAAGCTATGGCAGCGGGTGTTGCAGTTCAGGGCGGCAGTGTCACCTTAAGAGCTCCGGTTATTAATATTTCCGCCAAAGCTCCGGAAGAAGCAGCATGGGCTGTTGGCCTTGCACTTGATACAGGAGCGCATGTCAGCATTGGTCAGGAAGGCGCTAAAGTAACACTGAATTCCGTTGGCGTTGACAGTGATGCAATCTATATTGGCGATAGCGGAACAGTGGAACTTATCGGTTCCATTGATATTCCCAACGGAAATCTGGACATCGGCTACGGCGGTAGTGTTACCGTTAAAGGCGACATCGCTTTGGATGACCTCGGAAGAATCAATCCCGATGGCGGTAACGCGCTCATGATCGACGGCCAGCTCACAACGACCAGTGACCAGGTTTTCCTTAAAGCCGCAGGCGAAAGCCAGGCAACGGTCGGCGGTCTTGTCTCCGGTCTTGACGGACGGATTAACTTTGCTCCCACAGGATCGGTTCTTGTTCTTACAGATCCGGTGTTCACGATGGAATATCTGAAGAGTGCGATGGCAACATACACTCGTCCGGAAACTATTACCATGACCGGTAAAATGGTTGATCTGACCGCCGGCAACATCGGTGATCTGACCAACCCGAACCTGCCTTCGAGTACCTTAACCTGGAACAGCAGCATCACTATCACAGGCAATCAAATCAGCGGCAGCTATGCTGTGGTAGGCAACGTTGACATGGGCAACGGACAAACACTCGAAATCGACGCCGGAAAAGATAAGAATTTCACAATTACCGGTGCGGGTGGAAGTCTCATTACTTCCCTTAAGCCTACCATCGAATTGGTGATTAAGAGTGAAGGGCAGCTGCAGCTTGGCGGCTCGGAACTTACAGAAGACTCTACGCTTACCGGCAGCGTCGTTGCCCAGACTGATGCCGTTTTAAGCATCAAAGGCGCCACAGGCAAAGAGCTGACGAACTTCCACATCACCGGCAGTCTGACAGCAGATGCGAATGCACATGTCACGATCGATGACAATGCGCAGGTAAACATCTCTGATGTAGTGATCGGTAAGAACGCTCAGTTCACAATTGGTTCGCCGCAGAATAAGAGCGGATTCGGCATGCTTCTGGCATCTACACTCAAGCAGATGGGGATTCTGTTCATTGATCCGGACTGGTCTGCTAAACCCAGCCTGACGCTGGCAAACGAAGTTGAATTCGGCGCTGACTCTCAAACCGTTGTGGGTCAGAACTCTCAGCTGATCATCGGTTCTTCTGACGAAAACCTGATTGCAAACACTCTGTCAGCCAACAACCTTAAGTTTGCGGAAGACGGTATCACCGCTGCCGCTTATATTGCCAAGCCGATTAATTTAAACGGCGGCAGTTTCGTTGTTGACGGTTCTTTAAACGAGATTCCGGAAGCGGCACCCGGCTCGATGGTTATCGCAGAAAACGGCTTCCTTGGTGTAACGGCTGACAACGACTCTGCATTAGGCAAGTCGGTCTTGATTTCCGGTACAGATCTGAAGTTCGAAGAAGGCAGCTACCTGTATGTTGACCTTTCTGAAGTGACCGAAGGCGGCGATCTGCAGCTCAAGCTTGCCGACAATGTTATCGGTTTGGAAGATGTGTATCAGAACAACCATCTGCTCTTTAAGGATTCCGGACTTTGGTTTGACTTTGCGGTTCAGGACGGTGTCATTATCGCTTCCTATGATCCGATCGGCCAGATGCCTGAATTAATCGCGCCGAATGTCATGCGTGAAGCCTTGATTAGCGGCGGTGCATATTCGGATACGATCCGTGATCTGATCTCCAACTTAGGCAGCGAAGGCGCTTCCCGCGAACTCAATCGCGCAGCTGCGGCCGGTGCGGCTTCCGGAGCCCAGATTGTTGCGCTGAACGCCGGTTCCATGATCATTGATTCAGTTGAACAGCATGGTTCTCTGCTGGCTGCTTACGCACATGATAAATCCGGTGCCGATCTGTGGATTGATCTCAACAGCTCCTTCAGCAAGGCTTCTTCTTACGAAGTTGGCTCTGCCTCCTACGGTTATAAGAGTGACTTAGCCGGTGCGACAGTCGGTGTGGATTACGCATTTGGCAACGGCGCTGCCGCCGGTGTTGCGCTCAGTATCGGTACAGGTTCTCTGCGCGGCCAGAATCTTGGCTCCGGCGTCAAGAACTCTGTTAACTATCAAGGTGTGAACCTCTACGGTACATGGGCAACAGAATATGCCAACATCATCGGTTCAATCGGTTATCTGCGCACAGAAAACAAGATCTCTTCTTCTCTGAGCTCCAAGCAGAAAGTTCACGGCAACAGCTTCACAGCCGCGGTTAGAGCAGAGAAGTCTCTTGAACTGAATCCGTCGATTACGGTAACGCCTCATGTTGGAGTTCGTTATCTGCATACTGATATTGATGATGTCAAACTTGGCGTCTTCAAGTTCAGCAACAAGAAGACAAATCTTGTTCAGGTACCGTTCGGTGTTGCGTTTAATGCGAACCTCAAAGCGCCCTGCGGCGCAGAGGTTAAACCGTTCATTGATCTCACAATCGCTCCGGCGTTTGGTGATCGCAAGGTTAACAACAAGGTTGGTTATGCGGCCGGCTTAGCCAGCGATACGCTTGACACAAGAATCGCTGACAATGCGATGTATTCTGCGAAGATTGGTGTGAACGCCACTAAGGGCGCTCATTCCTTCACGCTGAATTACGGTATTGGCGGAGCTAACCACGGTCGTGTCGATCAGGCACTTCAGGCAGGTTACCGTTATTCCTTCTAATGATGTCTCCTAGTTAGTTGGAAAAAGGGCCTTAACTGCGGAAATCTGCGGTTAAGGCCCAAATTGTTTCTGAAGAAGAGACACGTCGAAGCTTTGTTTTAAGCGCAGAAGAGTGCGCGGAAAGTTATGATCAAGTTATGGATTTAAAGACAAAAAGAATGCCCGTTCTGCAGATAGTGCCGCAGAGCGGGCATTGATTCTTTTAGCGCCTAATACGGCGCGTCGGAAAAACTTCCGAGATGTTTGTACGGCGTTCGCCGCAGTGATTACTTAGTCAGAGCCGTGCAGCGGCTGTCACGCTTTTGTTCAATTTCAGACACGAAGAAGTTGCCTTCACGGTCGATATCACCGTCAACTTTTACACAAGTACCGACTTTAATTTCTGTACCGCGTCTGCTGTCAATGTGCGTGCGCTGATCAGCCGTAAAGGTCTTTCCGCCGATGACCCATGTCTGTTCCGCAGAACCGGTTGCAGGCATCTGCTCAACTCGGCCGTAGAAGCCGTCATGACCGTGCGCATAAACTGTTCCGGCGGCCATAAGAGCGATGGCGGCGGTAAAAACTGTCTTAGTTAATTTCATGGTTATTCACCTCCAAAAGTTGAGTTCAGTGTAGGTTCTTAATGGGGTAACGACGAATAACACGTCTAAATTAGGTACAAAAAATGCGGCCGTAAAGGCCGCATTTAGAAATTAATTTATTGAAATTAAACTTGTTTCTTTATGTCATCAAGCTTGCGCTGAACAGTGTGGAATGTCGCAAGCATAGATGTAGACGGTTTGTTCGGATCAAGAAGGCTGACCACGATGATCGTAAGGAACGAAAGAACGAAGCCTGGGATGATCTCGTAGAGGCCCCACCATGCGCCCTGGTGCCAGACCAGAACGGTAAGCGCGCCAACAATAATACCGGCAAGGGCACCGTTTCTTGTGCAGCCTTTCCAAAGCAGAGAAAGGATAATGATCGGACCGAACGCAGCACCAAAGCCGCCCCAGGCGTAGCTCACCAGAGACAGAACGAGGTTGTTCGGATCCATAGCGATCACGATAGCGACACAGCTCACCGCGATAACCGTCAGTCGTCCGATCCAGACTAATTCGCGCTGATTGGCGTTAGGACGGATAAATACACGGTAGAAGTCTTCGGTAAGGACGGAAGAGCAGACGAGGAGCTGACAGGAAAGCGTACTCATAACGGCTGCAAGAATCGCAGAAAGCAGTACGCCGCCGATCCAGGGATTAAAGAGGGTTGTGGAAAGGACCATGAACACGCGTTCATGATTCTCAGCAACCGCTTTGCCAAGGTCCGGATGCGCGGAGAAGAAGGCGGCTCCGAAGAAACCTGCCGCGACGGCACCGGTGAGCGAGAAGATGAGCCAAATCATGCTGATGCGGCAGGCTCTCGGCATCAAAGCGGCGTTCTTAGCGGCCATAAAACGAACCAGAATATGCGGCTGGCCGAAGTAACCCAGACCCCACGCAAGAAGTGAGATCACACCGATGAAAGTCTGTCCCTGAAGCATGTTCAAGTGATTCGGATCAATCGCGCGAACCTGATCAATGGTCGCGGAAAAACCGCCTAAGTCAGCCATAACAGCGATCGGCGCAATAATCAGGGCAAGACACATCATGGTCGCCTGAATGGTGTCTGTCCAGCTGACCGCGAGGAAACCGCCTAAGAAGACATAGGCCAAAGTAGCAATTGTTCCGAAGACCAGAGCCGTTTCATAGGGCATGTTAAATACAAGCTCAAAGAGTCTTGCGCTTGCGACCATGCCGGAGGCGGAGTAAATCGCAAAGAAGAGAAGAATAACGAAGGCGGAAATCACCCGGAGCATTCTCGAATTGTCTTCAAAGCGATGCGAGAAATAATCGGGAAGCGTCAAAGCGTTATGGGCGGTCTCGGTATAGACGCGAAGCGGGGCTGCGACAATCAGCCAGTTGGCAAGCGTGCCGAGCGCCAAGCCGATAGCGATCCAGGATTCGCAGATACCGGATAAGAAAACCGCGCCCGGAAGTCCCATAAGGAGCCAGCCGCTCATATCGGAAGCGCCGACGGATAGGGCGGTTACCAGAGCGCCGAGTTTTCTTCCGCCGAGAATGTAATCATTGAAATTTTTTGTGAACCGCCATGCAACAAGACCGACGATTACCATGATCACCAAATAAGAAAAAAAGGTGATGGAAACAGGAGTAAACATATCTTCTTTGAATAAGGTTAGAGGTCTGTATTTAAAAATATGATAACGAACGATCACTGCCTTTTACGCGATTAAAGACACTTAATCAAAAAGGTTCGCGTTTTTTGCGAACCTTTGGGGCTGTTATCCGCCGATATAGGACATTTCGATTTTGTGTTTCGCTCGTTCGGCGGAAGTTTCAGCAGTTCGTATTTCAGAGTAGTGGTCGTCCCTGGCACTCCAAATTCTGCCGATAGCGTCCTCAATTTCTTCGTCGGAGGCACCTCCTCGAAGCATCTGCCGAATGTCAAAACCTTCTGTGGCAAAGAGACATTTATAAAGCTTGCCGTCAACGGAAAGACGGATTCTTGAACATTCCCTGCAAAACGGTTCGCTCACAGAAGAAATAAATCCGATTTCTCCCATACCGTCTTTATAGCGCCAGCGGGTCGCGACTTCTCCCGGATAATTAGGATCAACGGGTTCGATCGGGTAGCGGCTGTTGATCTCTTCAACAATTTGTCGTGAAGGAATCACATCGTCCATTCGCCAGCCGTTGGTTGCGCCCACATCCATGTATTCAATGTAGCGGACAATGACTCCAGTACCGCGGAAATGTTCGGCGATCTTAATCAGCTCTTTTTCGTTCGTTCCGCGTTTAACGACAACGTTGATTTTCACAGACGAAATGCCGGCCTTTTGAGCTGCCTCGATGCCTGCGAGCGTTCGCTCGATCGGGAAATCCACATCGTTGAGCTGCTTGTAAATTTCCGGATCCATGGCGTCAAGCGATACGGTAAGCCGCTTTAGACCGGCCGCGGCAAGCGCCTTTGCTTTTGCCTGAAGCGCAGAACCGTTCGTTGTCAGGGCGACGTCCAAGGGTTTGCCGTTCCAGGTTTTAAGTTTGCCGAGTTCGGTGATCAGATTTTCAATACCTTTGCGCAGAAGCGGCTCTCCGCCCGTAAGACGAATCTTTTCGACGCCGTTTTCAACAGCGATTCGAGCAAGGCGAATGATTTCTTCAAAAGAGAGAATTTCTGTGTGTGCAAGGAATAAATGTTCTTTTTCAAACTTTTCCTTGGGCATACAGTAGCGGCAGCGGAAGTTGCATCGATCGGTCACGGAAATACGAATATCCCGCAGCGGTCTGCCGCGGGTATCTACCCAGTGCGCTCCCTCCCGGTGAACTTCTCCGGCCAGGGGAATCGTTTTGGTGACGTATTTGATCGGTATAACTTTTCTGCTCATTCGTGCCTGTATTTTTTGTGAACGCTAATCATATACCTAGGAAGGTTTTGAGTCATTACGGTATCCGCATTAATCTCTATTAAACCACATTGCATTCAGGCGTTCGAGATTCAAGTATGTGAAAAAGACCACACTTTATCGTCTCTCTAAATAAGCGTCGCAGAAGATAAGTGTTCAGGGAGAAGCGAGCATGATCCGAACCGTTTATTGTGTGCAAAAGACCACAAACTCGCTGTGACATTGAAATCAAGGTGTTAGCCTGTTATTTGCGAACCAAAGCCGTTTCGGTCTGACTGTAAACTATGCGCAAAAGACCACAAAATTATCGGAACCACTGTGCCGCAGATAAAGTCGTTATTTCTTGTTTCTTTGGAATATATTGCATAAACACAGGCGCAACTTTTGGTAATCTTAAACAATGGAACAAGATCTTTTTGCACTTACGCCCGACAGCGCAGAGGAGCCGAACAAGGCTTCAAAGAGCGCTTCGTCCGGGCGTGTTAAACAAGCGGCCGATAAGGCTTCGCCTTTAGCTGAAAGGCTCAGGCCGCAGACCATTGACGAAGTTGTCGGACAGAAGCATTTACTCGGTCCGGGACAGCCGCTGCGCAGCGCCTTTGAGAATGCGCACCCGCACTCCATGATTCTGTGGGGACCTCCGGGCGTTGGTAAGACAACGCTCGCAAGGCTTATGGCAAACGCATTTGATTTGCCCTTTATTTCAATCTCCGCAGTGCTCGGAGGCGTCAAGGATATCCGTGACGCTGTGGAAAAGGCCACAGAAAATCGTCAGAAAACCGGACGCTCGACCGTCGTGTTCGTCGATGAAGTGCATCGCTTTTCTAAAAGTCAGCAGGACGCGTTTCTGCCGCATGTTGAGAGCGGTCTGTTTACCTTTATCGGCGCGACAACCGAAAATCCCAGTTTTGAGGTCATTTCCGCGCTTTTATCCCGCTCTTCGGTTTATGTGCTCGAATCATTAAAGGAAGACGATCTGCTGGAGCTGCTTGATCGGGCGCTCAAGCGTGAGTATCCGACGCTGACTGTTACCGATGAGGCAAAGAAGATTCTGACGGGGCTCGCCGACGGCGACGCGCGCCGATTCCTGAACGCTTTGGAAGTCTCCGCGACTATGGCGCTTGACCGCGGTGTCACAGTGCTCGATGATAAATTTGTCCGCAAGGCACTCCCGGCAACCATTCGGCGTTTTGATAAGGGCGGAGATAATTTCTATGACACGATTTCCGCGCTTCATAAATCGATGCGGGGATCAGACCCGGACGCGGCGCTCTATTGGATGTGCCGCATGCTCGATGGCGGAGTGGACCCGCTTTATATCGCGCGTCGTCTCATGCGGATGGCTGTCGAGGATATCGGACTTGCTGATCCAAGAGCAATGGAAGTGACAACGAATGCGGTCGATATTTATGAACGCCTGGGCTCACCCGAAGGAGAGCTCGCACTTGCCAACGCGGTGGTTTACCTTTCCGTAGCTCCTAAGTCCATCAGTGTCTATCAGGCATTTAATAAAATGCGCGCCTTTGTAAAAAAGGACGGAACGAGACCCGTTCCGATGCATATCAGAAACGCGCCGACCAAGCTGATGAAAGATATCGGCAGCGGAGCGGGGTATCGCTATCCTCCGGACGAGCCGGGATCCTTTGCGGCAGGCGTGAAATATTTTCCGGATGAAATCCGGGAATATCGGGTTTATGAACCCGCGGACCGCGGAATGGAAATCAAGATTCGAGACAAACTTGAAAGCCTTCGCGCGCTCAATGCCGAGGCTCGGCGCGGTCAAATGCCGCCCGGTAAGAAAGTCGGCACGCGTCATGCGAGCGAAAAAGAGGATTAACTGCGGGTTTTCCGAACTTTCAACGCAGGAATAGATCATTCCTAATGCGCCATGGCGTACAATCAAGAAATTCGCTTTGAAAAAATTAAGTAAGAGAAATTAAATGCTTGATCAGAACCTTTTAAGAAAAAATCTGCCGGAAGTTGTTGAACGTCTGGCAACTCGTAAGTTCAAATTCCCGACAGAACAGTACGAAGCTCTGGAAACCGAACGTAAAGCGATTCAGACTGAAACAGAAGAACTTCAGTCAATGCGCAATCAGGTCGCTAAAAAGATTGGCGCCGCTAAAAAAGCCGGTGAAGATGCTGCCGAATTGATGAAGCAGGGCGCCGATATCGCCTCTCGTCTCGGCGAACTCGAAAAACGTACCGCTGACGTGAAAAAAGCTCTGACCGATCTTCTCTTAACGATCCCGAATCTGCCCGATCCTTCTGTTCCCGTTGGAAAAGACGAAACAGAAAACGTCGAAGTTCGCCGCTGGGGCACTCCGAGAGAATTTGATTTTGAAATCAAAGATCACGTGGACGTCGGTGCGCCTTTAGGTATGGACTTTGATGTCGGCGCCAAGCTTGCCGGTACTCGCTTCGTTTTCATGAAGGGTCAGGTTGCCCGTCTGCATCGTGCGCTCGCTCAGTTCATGCTTGATACACACACAACAGAAAACGGCTATACAGAATG
The DNA here is from genome assembly GCF_943193095.1 of Parasutterella muris. Classification (NCBI taxonomy): domain Bacteria; kingdom Pseudomonadati; phylum Pseudomonadota; class Betaproteobacteria; order Burkholderiales; family Sutterellaceae; genus Parasutterella; species Parasutterella muris. The sequence goes on from NZ_CALPCV010000004.1 coordinate 85,168, forward strand.
CTATACGCCTTATATCGCCAATCAGGAAACACTGATCGGCACAGGCCAGCTGCCGAAGTTTGAAGAAGACCTTTTTGCCGCTAAGAAAGGCGGTCAGGAAGGCGAGGGCGAAATTTTCTATCTGATCCCGACCTCCGAAGTGACTCTGACCAACTCCGTTCGCGGTCAGATGCTTAAAGAAAGCGATCTGCCGATCAAGATTACTGCTCAGACTCCCTGCTTCCGTTCTGAAGCCGGCTCTTACGGCAAAGATACGCGCGGTATGATCCGTCAGCATCAGTTCGAGAAAGTCGAAATGGTGCGTATCGTTAAGCCCGAAGACAGCTACAAGCATCTTGAAGAAATGGTTGTCTGCGCCGAAGGCATTCTGCAGAAGCTCGGCCTGCCGTATCGCGTGATCACACTCTGCACAGGCGATATGGGCTTTGGTTCTGCCAAGACTTATGACCTTGAAGTTTGGCTGCCTGCTCAGAACACCTACCGCGAAATCAGCTCGGTCTCCAACTGCGAAGCTTTCCAGGCTCGCCGTATGCAGACTCGCTTTAAGAATGCTCAGGGCAAGACTGAATACGTTCACACGCTGAACGGCTCCGGTCTTGCGGTCGGCAGAACACTCGTCGCGGTTCTTGAAAACTATCAGAACGCCGACGGTACAGTTACTGTTCCTGAAGTGCTTCGTCCTTATATGGGCGGCCTTGAAAAGCTGACGCCGGTTACTGCTAAATAATTAATCTGATTAACGAAGCGCTGAGATTTCTTTCAAGAGTTCAGCGCTTTATTTTTACTGAGAGAAAAAAATGTCCGCAGCACTCCCTCGTATCGCAATTTTGGCAACCGGCGGCACAATCGCCGGCAAAGCTTCTTCCGCCTCCCAGACAGTGGGTTATAAACCCGGCAGCGCGTCAGTTCAGGATATTTTGGATTCTGTACCGGGACTTTCCGATGTCGCTGAGATTACAGCGGTCCAGGTCGCAAATATCGGTTCTGAAGATATGACGGATCATATTTGGACCAAGCTGGTCCGCGAAACTGAAGAGCAGCTCGCAGATCCCGAGATTGACGGTGTTGTCATTACACACGGAACCGACACGCTCGAAGAAACCGCTTTCCTTTTAAATCTCATTCTGAAGTCTGATAAGCCGATTGTGATTGTAGGCTCCATGCGACCTGCAACCTCGATTTCCGCTGACGGTCCGATGAATCTTCTGAACGCGGTGCGCACTGCCTGCTCAGAAAAATCGGTCGGCAAGGGAGTGTTAGTTGTGCTCAATGATGAGATTCACGGCGCACGCGATGTGACAAAAACCAATACGACAAACTGCTCGACGTTTGCTTCTCCGAGACTCGGAGCGCTGGGTTTTGTGACAGGCGGAATCGTCGATTTTTATAAAGCTTCCGTAAAACCGCATACCACTCAGACTCAGTTTACTTCCGCGCTTTTAAACGGCTCTGATCTGCCTCTGACGGATATTATTTATGCGCATGCTAATGAAGATTCCCGACTGATCGAAGCTTCGGCCGCGACTGGCGCTAAAGGCATTGTCTATGCCGGTATGGGCAACGGGTCCGTTCATGTCAACGCACTGAAAGGGCTGCGCGAAGCCATCGAAAAGGGCGTTATTGTTATCCGTTCTTCGAGAACCGGAAGCGGCGCCGTGGTGGATTCCGCTCCCGAGTGGAGTGAGGCCGGCATGATTAATGGCGGTACTCTGAATCCTCAGAAAGCAAGAATTCTGCTTCAGCTCTGTCTGGCTTCCGGCCTTGGCAGAGAAGAAATTATTGAAGCCTTTAACCGTTATTAATCTCAAAACCCTGCTAGCGAATGCTCGAGGCTGAATCGTTTGGTTCAGTTTAAAGAGTGAGATTCTGATTGAACTGCGGGCAGGCGTGCATAGAGCAAGAGGACTGAATATTCAGTCCTCTTGAAACGTTTTAAACGAAGCTGCAGTTAATAGGCGGTCTTGCGGGGATCCGCTGAGCATGGATGGTCTTGTAGCCGAACACTATGGCGCAGTAACAATCCTCGTCTTCGCCAATTCCTAAGAATTCGCGGATTTTTGGAGAATACTTCGCGGCGTTAGCGGCGTATCCGGCAAAACAGCAGCCGATATCGCGGGCTTCAGCGGCCATATTGAAGTACGTCATCGCGATTCCGGAATCCACGCCGCCCCAAACAATATTTTTAGGTCCGACGGTAAAGGCGGTGCAGGGCGCTCCGCGAAGAATAATGTCTCTGCCTTTGCGCTGTCTGGCGATAATCGAGTCAATGTCGTAGCGCTTTGAAAGTACCGGATGTACTCTGCATTCGGTGTCCATCCAATCGGTAATCATGTCCCGCAGCATACGGGTCTTAAAGATAGAATCCGTCAAAATCCAGCGGATCTTTCTGTTGTTGCCGCCCGTGGGCGCATAGTTAGCCGCATCAAGAATGCCTTCCGTCACGGTTCTTGGAACAGGACGGGCGGTAAACATTCTGTATGAGCGTCTTGCTTTGAGGAAGAGATCCATTTTAGCGGAGGTTGAAGCATCCGCTCTCGGCGCCCTAGGAAGTGTTTCGCCCGCATCAAGCGCCTGTCGGCATGCGTCTTCCGGGCAATAAGCGGTGCATTGTCCGCAGCTGTTGCACTTATGCGCTATTTCTTCCGGCATGACCGGTCTTCCGTTTTCCAGGACCAGAAGCGACTTAGGACAAACAAAAGTGCAGGTGCCGCAGCCGGTGCATCGTGTCTCGTCAAGAATAAAATTAGACATAGTGTGGTGTGAGTAAAAACAAAGCCGGCGTTAAACCGGCTTTGTAAGTTGAAGGATTAACTCAGGACAGCGCCGGAGGTGCCGGAGCTCACCAGTTTGGCGTATCTAGCCAGATATCCTGTGGTGATTCTCGGCTCACGCGGCTTCCAATTCTTTCTTCTCTCCTCAAGAACCTCGTCGGAAAGCTCAACTTCCAGTTTATGTTCCGGAATATTGATGGAAATAATGTCGCCTTCTTCGAGAAGCGCGATGGGGCCGCCAATCGCGGCTTCCGGAGAAACGTGTCCGATCGCGGCGCCGCGGCTGGCTCCGGAGAAGCGGCCGTCGGTAATTAAAGCGACTGTGGAGCCGAGTCCCGCGCCCATGATGGCCGATGTCGGAGAAAGCATTTCACGCATGCCGGGACCGCCCTTCGGACCTTCGTAGCGAATTACCACAACATCGCCGTCTTTAATCTGGCCGCCCCAGATTGCGGCGATCGCGTCTTCCTCACTGTCAAAGACGCGGGCCGGACCTTTGTGCACGAGCATTTCAGGCGCGACGGCGGAACGTTTTACGACGGAGCCGTCCGGAGCGAGATTGCCGAAGGGTGCGGCAATACCGCCGGTTTCGCTGTAGGGATTGTCGATCGGACGAATAATTTCCGGATCTTTGTTTTCCGCGTCTTTGATGTTTTCCGCAATGGTTTTGCCCGTTACGGTCAACAGGTTGGTATTGATAAGACCTTTCTTAGCAACTTCCTTCATCACTGCCGGGATGCCGCCGACTTCATTCAGTTCTTCGATGAAGTGGGGGCCTGCAGGAGACAGGTGGCAAAGGTTCGGTGTGCGCTCTGAGATTTCGTTTGCCAGATGCATGTCAAGCTTGAAGCCGCATTCATGCGCGATTGCGGGCAGGTGCAGCATCGAGTTGGTGGAGCAGCCGAGCGCCATGTCCATAGTCATCGCGTTAATGAAGGCATCATAGGTCATGATGTCAAGCGGCTTGATGTCTTTCTTCAGCAGTTCCATAACTTGCATGCCCGCCTGTTTCGCGAGGCGGATACGGGCGCTCTGAACGGCAGGAATTGTGCCGTTGCCCGGAAGTCCCATACCCAGAACTTCTGTAAGGCAGTTCATGGAATTGGCGGTAAACATGCCGGAGCAGGAGCCGCAGGAAGGGCAACATTTCTGTTCAATTTCATGAAGTTTTTCTTCGCTGATCTTGCCGGCCTTGTATGCGCCGACGCCTTCAAAAGCGGAGACGAGCGAAAGTTTCTTCTTGCCGATGACGCCGGCGCTCATTGCGCCGCCGGAGACAAAAATAGTCGGGATATTCAGTCGGGCCGCAGCCATCAGAAGGCCCGGGACGTTTTTATCGCAGTTCGGAACCATCACGAGCGCGTCAAAAGCGTGGGCAATCGCCATGGCTTCGGTGCTGTCAGCGATCAGTTCACGACTGACGAGAGAGTATTTCATGCCTTCGTGTCCCATAGCGATGCCGTCGCAGACAGCGATAGCAGGGAACACGATCGGAACACCGCCGGCAAGTGCGACGCCCTGTTTGACAGCGTCGACGACCTTATCGAGGTTCATGTGTCCGGGGACGATATCGTTTTTAGAGCTGACGATACCGATCAGAGGTTTTTCCAGTTCTTCGTCGGTCAGGCCGAGCGCGTAGAGCAGGGAGCGGTGAGGTGCGGCTTGAGAGCCTTTTTTGATTTTGTCACTTCTCATATTAATAACCTTGTTTTCGTTATCCTGTTGAACGATTCTTTCATTGTATCTTCTTCGGTTTAGACAATACGTCGATAGCCGATGATTTTGCCTTTCCAATAAGCGCTGTTCAGATATTCCATACGGACATATCCTCCGCTTGAGGGCGCGTGCAGAAACCTTCCCTTATCAGCAACCAAACCGGTGTGCAGAGATTTTCCGACTCTAAAGACGACAATATCGCCCTGGCGAGTGTTTCGCGCGGCGATCCATTTTCCTGCCTTAGACTGACCGGACGTGTTGCGCGGAACGGTTATACCGTGTCGGCTGTAAGCCCAATAAATCAGGCCGGAGCAGTCAAAGCCGTCGGAGGGAGAGGATTTTCCGTAGGCGTACTTGACGCCGTACTGGGTCATCGCCGTTTTTAGGACGCGAGAGCCGAGCGAGCTGTTATAGCTGACCGGATCATACTTATAGCGGCTTGAGCTGAACATGGAACAGCCGCTGAGTGCGAGCATAGAAAGAAGCGAAAGTGTTGTTCTTCTGCTGAGTTTACGATTGCACACGCTGTCCATTTACTTCAGGAGGATAGAGGTTATTGGAATGCATTACAGTTTAGCGCAATGCTGCTTAGAGGATTCTGAAGTAAAAAAATCGGGTAGTTTGTCTTACGATTGAGAACTTTTTATCTGCAGCATGAAAAATGCCCAAGACACTCATTGAAAGAGTCTTGGGCAATGTGCGTGCTGCCAGCTAGGAGAGTTGCGCTTTCTAGTGTCTATTTATTTTTCTGTTCTTTAAAACGAGAACTCAGTTCTTCTTTAAGTGCTTCAAGAACGGGCGGAAGCGTTTGCGAGCAAGGACCGGTAATTTCATGCGTAAAGCTGGCATTTCTTCGTTTTCCGGTTTCGATATCGAAATTAATACGAATCGCGGCTTCAGTATCCAGAACGAAATTGGCTGCAGGATAAACGGCCCCGGAGGTGCCGACGGACACAAACACGCAGGCTTTTTTCAGGTAACTCGTGATCCAATCCAAGCCATACGGCATTTCGCCGAAGAGAACTACATTCGGTCTGACCGAGTAGCCAGAGGCGCCGCAGACCGGACAGACATTATTTTTCTTATAAAGACTGAGCCTTGGAAAGGTGTTTTTACACTGACTGCAAAGCGAGGACTGGAAATCTCCGTGCAGATGGAAGACTGAGGGAGAACCAGCGAGTTCGTTAAGATTGTCTACGTTTTGCGTGACGTGTACGACTCACAGTAGTCTTTAACCGCCTGCTGAAATTGTGCAATTGAAGTATGAGCGGCGTTCGGCAGACAGTCGACGGCCTTTCCGATTCGGAAGTTGTAAAACTCAAATACGTCTTCCGGGCGTTCCTTCAAAGCTGTGTCTGAGGCAATTTCCGACGGATACCAGTTTTTCCATAAACCGTCTTTGCCTCGGAATGTCGGTATGCCGCTCTCTGCTGAAAGACCGGCTCCGGAAAGGATAAAGACTAATGGTCTGGAATCATTGATGATCAAGCGGCCAAAATCGATGTTCATTTTTGTCCCTAATTGTTTTAATAATTGTTGGAATATGTTGATTCCTCTGCGTTTTTCTTTTAAAGAGGGCATTGGAATCCGAGTTCCCGCTGTGCCTTCCAAAAGAATTCAATCTCTCTGCAGTGTTATCAGCTTATGTGATCTGTGCGCGGATTGTGTCGGAAGGCCGGGGACGGCAGAGACGTCGGACTTATACATATAGGAAGAAAATTCAACATTTCTGTATGAGTTCCTTCTTCCTTACAGTACTCAGAAATTTTCCCATTCGAAGCCTCGCCGTCAGCACCGGACCTGATGAAATGCAGATCTAGCGTGCAAGCGCGAAAATAATTACTGAGATTTACTGCAAACCCAGTCATTTTGTCTCCGAATGATAAAAGCCGACAATGTCAATTTAAACGATAGTACGAAAAATTTTGTCGCGCGGAAAATTGACCGAAAGGTAAAGAACTCTGCCTTTAAGCGCAAAAGAATGACGCATGGAAAAGAGAGAAGTTTCCCTTGTAGTAAGATTCAAAACATCCTACAGACAATGTGAGAGAGAGCAATGGGCCGTAAATATAACCGCAGTTCCGAAGCGGATATCATTTTAGAAATTCTCGCAAGGATTCCCGTCAGCAACCGCTATGTCTCAGCGGACGAGATTGTAAGATCGCTCTCGGAAGCAGGCATTGAAATCAGCCTGAGGTCGACTCAGCGCTATTTAAAGCAGATGGCGGACAGCGGTAAATACGGAATTATTCGTGATACCCGTGACAGTGCTTACGGATATCGCCGCGAACGCACTTGTTCTCAGTTTGATTCAATCAATCTCAGACCTAATGAATGTCTGCTGCTGAGGCTTGCTCAGGAACATATGCGCTATCAGATGCCGGGTGCTGTTCTCAAGTCTTTGGATTTTCTATTTGATGCCGCGGAAAAAGAGCTGAACGAGAAGGGGCGCAATGCGAAGGAGCGTAACTGGCTCAAGAAAGTCTGTGTAGTTTCTTCTTCTATTTCTCAGATACCGCCAAAGATTTTGCCGAGAATATTTGATTCGGTTTCAGAAGCGCTTTATGAAGAAAAGATGCTTCGCGTCGAATACACCAACAATGAAGGCAAAACCACGAAAGCGGCGGTAGCGCCTTTGGGCTTGGTGCAGCAGGACTCGCGCCTGTATCTGATATGCCGCTTTGAACACTTTGATAATGAGGTGCATTTAGCGCTGCACCGATTCAAACGAGCGGAAGTGACGGACTTCCCGGCTGTTCGCCCGAAGGATTTTGATCTGCAGGGCTACGTGAACGACCGGCATTTCAATTTCAGCAACGGAGCATGGATCCATTGGATTTTAGAGTTTGAAAGCGATCAGACGGCAAGGAATTTGACAGAAACGCCGTTCAATACTTCTCAGATATTGGAAAAGGGAGAGGATGGGATTTGGCACCTGGAAGTTGACATTCAGGATTCGATGCTTTTGGACGGATGGGTTGCCATGTGGAAAGAAAAGGCCGGCATCAGAAGATCGGACAAGCAGCCGATAGAGGGAGATGTGCCGGAGATTATCGGACTAAGCAGACCGCGATAAATTCGGAAGGTCAAAATAAAATTCCCGCTTCGTTTTTTAAACCGGGAGCGGGAATTTTGGGAGAAACGGCTGCAGCGCAGCCGTAAAAAAGTACCGAAGAAAGATTACTTCTTAGCAGCTTCTTTCTTCTCTTCCTTTTTGTCTTCTTTTTTCTCTTCTTTCTTTTCTTCAGGTTTGTTTTCCTGAACTAAGACAGTGGAGAGCTGGCAGAGACGAGTATGGAAATCGTCGAGCTTGTGAGTATCGATCGGCAGTCCGCCGTCGGTGAAGACCTTAAGTACGGTGTGGAAGTTAGCGAAGATATCGCCGCGCAGGAATGTGTGTTCGTGTCTTCCGCCGAGCATATCGCACCAAGCGAATGTAACGTAGAACACATTGTCTTTTCTCTCAAAGCCGAGGAAGGAAACGTCACCGGGGTTGAGCGTTCTGTTCTGCTGTTCGGGCGGTACACTAGCTTTGATGTTGCCAACTACATTAGGCATTGTTTACTCCTTCAAAACAAAAAGGTTTGTTATAGGTTTTATATAAAGCCAAGGGAGTAACTTATTGCGACACCCTCAGTTTTATCGTTTTTGCGAAATCGCAATGTGTTTTTAGAGGGTTTTGATGCGATTGTCAATCTTAAAATAGAAATGGGCGGGTAATGCCTAATAAAATTTGGCGCGAAACGTACTAGTTTTCATGTCGAAATGGTGATTATTTCTGCGCAAAATGAATTCGTCAGACAGGATGTCCTACGGGCATGGAAAGCGTGAGAATCTTGCTGATGAGTCGGGCATCAGGAGGGCTTTAGATGCAGGTAAGTATTCGGCTGCTTTTGCTGCGGGATTAGTTATCTGATTTAACACTGTCTATTCTTCTAAAGAAGGCGGCGAGTTGGGCTGCAGACTTCCCTTGCAGTTTGTTAACGGCGGATGCCCGTACGTGATCAACGGTTCTTTTGGATATTCCTAAGCGTTCTCCGATTTCTTTGTTGATAAGACCGTCGGCGACGAGTCGGCAGATTTGTTCTTCCCGCTCTGTGAGCTTTTCGTACATGATGATTTCGTCCTTTAAGTCGGATGCTCCGCCTCGTCTGTCCAAATCAATCTGGACCGCCCGGGCGACCGAGATTAAAAATTTCTCGGGTTTGATCGGTTTTTGCTGGAAGTCAACTGCTCCGCGAATCATTGTTTGCACCGCCATATCTATATCCCCATGCGCGGTCAGAAAAATAATAGGAAGTACGCTTTTTCTGGCGTTTAATTCACTTTGAAGTTCCTGTCCGGTCATGATCGGCATTTGCTCATCAAGTACCAGACATCCTGGGCGGCTTGGAGAGTCGGCGCGAAGAAACTCCTGAGCATCGGTGTAAGCCGCAACCTCATAGCCTTCGCATTTGAGAAGAAATTCAACAGAGTTCAACAGGTCGAGATCATCATCTATAACCCTGATAAGCGGTGTTTTAGGCGACATTTTGACTTTCCTTTGCAACAAGAGGTAGACGCATGATGGCTTCAATTCCTTTTTCCGGAAGCTGTTTGAACATTAGACTTCCTTTGTGGTTTGAAATAATCAGCTGAACAATCGCAAGTCCAAGTCCGAGGCCTTCGATCTTCTTGGACTGAAGCGGTTCAGTGATTTTGGCGAACTCCTCTTGTGTGAGCTTGGCTCCTTCGTCCCGAACGATAAATTCAGCGTAAGGTTCTAATGAGTTCTGTTCCGGAGCTGCAATGTTAATGCTAACTCGAACCGGACTCTGAGGTGGAGAGGCTTCCAGTGCGTTTTTAATGAGGTTAACGACGCACAGTTCGATTTCTACCGGATCTCCGTATATTAATATCTCGTGTTTTGCGCTGCAGTTCAGAAGGATAGGGTTTTTAGAAATTCCGGACTCTTGTATGAGCGAAACAGACTGAGTAACCAATTTTCCTAAATTCAAAATCTTACGTTTTTGTCCGGAACCTTTAGCGTAAGCTCGGACTTTGGAGACGATACGTTCGGCTTTTTCCGCTTGCCCCTGAACCTTTGAAATGACGTCGCTGATGACATCAGAGGAGGCATTTTGTTCTAAAAGTCTCTGCAGTCCGTGCGAGTAATTCATGATCGTTGCAAGCGGCTGTCTTAATTCATGAGCGACAATCGAAGAGATCTGGCCGACGGCTCCTGCTTTCTGCAGTGTCTGAATCTTTAACTGCGCTTTCTGCGCTTTCTGCAGAGTTTCTTTCTGGCGCTGAAGGGCTGTTCTTAACTGATTGGTTCTTTTATCCACTAAATAAGTGGTTCTTACAGAATGAATGAGCAGCGCAATAACAGAAAGAATAAAAATAAGGATATAGGTTCCGTATTCCCGTTTAATTCTCTCCCAAGTCCATTCTCGTAAATATTTATAGTGACCGAGCCGAAGATCTTTGTAGAGCTGATCAGTGGAAGCGAAGTCGGAGACAATTCCCCAGTGAAGGTTATTTTGACCGGGCGGCATGGAAAGCAGGGCAAGTTCGACTTTACGCGCGTCTTCTGATGATAGATTTGGCGTCGCGAAGATTGTCCAGTTCGGATATAAGTCCGTGGAGGTCGCGCACTTTAAATGTCCGTCAGATGCTTTCTGACCGATGACCTTGAAATCGCTCACGTCACGCCCCATATTCTGCAGTTCTTCCAAAAAGCAGGTACGCACAATCCCGACGTCAGCTTTTCTTTCCCTCAGAATCTCCAAGATGCTCTGCATATCGTAATCCGAAGTGACATGACGAGAGAAGAAGCGGTCGGGATTGTAACCGCGTTTATGTAGTTCTCCTAATGCAATATTGCTTCCGGAGAATGCATTCGGGCCGGTTATTGCGGCGATTTTATTTTTAAGATCAGGTATATCTCTTAAGTCAGTTCTGCTTTTTAATGCGATAAAAACACTGCCTTCTGCCCGATTGGGATCCGGAGCGAGCGAGGACACAACGCTTGCAAGGTCCCGGGCTCCATTCATCTTCATTCGGGCATAGGTGCCGGCAGAGCTTAGAACTAGATCAGGTTTTCCAATATCCGAAGTTTCACCTGAATAGACGCTGACTTTAAAGTGATTTGGTCCGAAGAGTTTTTTGAGTGTTTCAACAGTGGACTCAAGAATGGGATAGTTGATATTCGGATAGGCAAACTGAGTAATCAGCATCGTTACTACTCGTCTGTCATCGTCGGCTTGGGAAGATTCGGGAGCATGCAGTACGTCACCAATTTTTGGCGGCTCGTAGGCATAGGCGGCGGACCAAAGGCCGAAACAAGCCAGAACAGCAATTTTGATCAAATATTTTGGATTCATGAGTTGGTTGTGTTCGTTTTTCTTTGATTCTATAGGGCACGGTTGGGAGACAGAATTCGTATTGACCTAAATCTGAGGTTTATTTGATAAATGTCACGATGCCTAGGCATTGATCTGAAGAAAATTTCCTCATTCAATAACAAGTTAACTAAGGAGAAAACATGCTTAGCAGACGTTCATGGATGAAAGGTCTTATCGGTTGCTTTGGCGCTTCCGCCATGGTTCCCGCTTCTTATGCACAGGGGAAAAAAGTTTCCGGTAACGCTTTTGATGTGGTGATTTTGGGAGCAGGAACCGGAGGTTTGGTTACAGCTATTGAAGCTTATGATCTTGGGCTTAAACCCGTTGTTTTGGAGAAGATGGATTACGCGGCCGGTAATTCTCTTTATGCTTCAGGTGGTATTGCGGCTTGGGGTACGGCTCAGCAAAAGGCGGAGGGACACGAGGAAACAGAAGAAGAATTTCGCAAAGATATGATGGCAGTTTCCGAAGGAAGAGCCGACCCGGAACTTGTTGATGCCTATGTCAAAAATATTGGTCCGGACCTTGAGTGGCTGAAGAATCATATTGGAGTCAAATTCAGCAAAATTAAAAGAAAGCCCTGGCCGATCGGCTATCGCATGCACAATGTGGACGGACAGGGACTGACAGGCGGCGGGCGGTTGGTCCGGTATCTGATCAGCGCATGCGAACAACGAAACATTCCAATTTTGTTCAATACTAAGGCAATTGAACTCTTAAACGATAATAAGTTCAGAGTGGTTGGAGTGAAATGCGTAACGGACGATGGCGTCAAAGAATTCTTTGGCACGAGAGGAGTGGTTATTGCGACCGGCGGCTTCTCAGCAAATCGTGAACTGCTGTGCCGCTATATGGGCGGTCCGCTCTCGAGACTTGCGCTTAGAGGCTCACCTTATACCATGGGTGAAAATATTGAACTGACACGTCCGCTCGGAGCACAGTTTGTCCATATGGACCAGTTCCATTGCGGTCCGATCGTTGAGGAAACTCATGCGAATCCTAACTTTGTTATTGATGCCGGTCTGGGAATCGACGTGGATGTCCGCGGTAAGCGTTTTATGGATGAGGTTTTCACCTATACACAGAAATCGTTCGCTACAGCTCAATTAACACCGGAAAATCTGGCTTATCACGTCATTGACAGCCATTGGGAACTATCCGCAAAGGCTGCGAAAAAATTCATTGATATGAAAACTAAAGTTTTGGTTGCCGATACTGTTGAAGAATTGGTGCAGAAGATGGGTGCAGATCAGAAGCAGTTCACGGCGCTTATCAATGAATTTAATGCTGCGGTTAAATCGGGCAAACTGAAAGAAATGAATCCTCCGTGCTCACTTCCAGCCGCTAAGCCTCTGGATAAAGCACCTTTTTATGCATTTCCGTTCCAAGGCGGTATTACAGCTACATTCGGCGGACCAAAGATTAATCGTAAGGCTCAGGTTCTCAATACAGAAAACGTCCCGATTAGAGGACTGTATGCCGTTGGAAACGCTGCCGGCGGCCTTTTTTACGGCAATTACATTGGCGGCTCACAGCTTGGCGGTGCCACAGTATTCGGACGAATCGCCGCTCAGCATATGGCTAAGAATAATTAAGGAGAAAATAATGTATAAGATTCTTATCGCGCTTGCCTGCGCACTTGTCGCCCTCAGTTCCTCCGCAGCGGAGATAGCCGGATTTATTGCGGATCGTCATGCAAAACTGAATGTTCAATGTATCTCATGCCATAAACAGGGTGCGGATCAGGCAACAGTCCGTAAGGAACAATGTCTGGCGTGTCACGGCAGCTATATGGCTTTGGCTAAACGGACTGAGAAGGTTAATCCGAATCCGCACTATAACCACTTTGGTGATCGTGACTGCTCGACGTGTCATAAAGGACATTCTCCGTCCGTGACTTCCTGCGACCAGTGCCATAAATTTGATCTTCGAATGCCTTAATAAACGTTAGCGCAAAGAACGGATCGGTCTTAATGCCGGTCCGTTTCTCATTCCGGTTGAATAGGGTTTAACTGAATGAGTTTCAGTAGCTTGAGTTCATCGAGACTGTCCTAATATTAATAATAGAGAGAAGCATTAATAATAGAGAGAAGCGTTAGTCTGAAAAAAATTGCTTATCCGAAGTATTTGCATAGACGGTCGATAATCCAAGGCAGCGGCCTTTTATGCCATTCTCTGATGATCAATGATGAATAATAAGTATTGGACGAATAAAAACTGCGGCTTCTAGAATTCAGCATAGCTTTGAACGTTTGGAGAAATAATGAAGCAGATTATTGGCAGAACTTTTGAAGCCGAGCGCTCACTGTATCGTCTGACTGATACGGAACTGATTGACTGCGTCTTCGGCGGACCTGAGGACGGAGAGTCGCCTCTGAAGCATCCGGAGAACTTTCGACTGAAAAATTGCGATTTTTCTATGAGATATCCGATTTGGCATGCCAAAGATTTCGAGATTGAGGACTGCAGTTTTGACGAGCTGGCGAGGGCGGCGCTTTGGTACTGCTACGACGGCAAAATCATCAATACAAAGCTTCATGGCATTAAAGCGCTGCGCGACTGTCAAAATGTTCTGCTTGAAGGCTGCAGTATTCAAAGTCCTGAGTTCGGGTGGAAGTGCCGAGGAATCATGCTGAGAGACTGTTCGGTCGAGGCAGAGTACCTCTTTCTCGACACAGTTGATCTGACGCTGAAAAACTGCAGACAAAAAGGGAAGTATTCATTCCAGTACATCCGGGACCTGCTGATTGAAGACAGCGACCTCGACACAAAAGATGCCTTTTGGCACAGCGAGAACGTGACCGTCCGCAACTCTCATTTAAAAGGTGAGTATTTAGCCTGGTATTCCACGAATCTGACACTTGAGAACTGCGTCATTGAAGGAACTCAGCCGCTTTGCTTCTGTCAGGGGCTCAAACTGATTAATTGCCGAATGGTGAATTGCGACCTTGCCTTTGAGTTTTCTGATGTTCAGGCCAAAGTGATCGGCAGTATTGATTCCGTCAAGAATCCGAGAAGCGGAAGGATAGAGGCCGATGAAATTAAAGAAATCATCCTAGATGAACCGGGTGAAGCAGAAATTGTGGAGTTAAATAAATGAAAGAAACTTTGAGTGTATTTCCATTGGGGGCGCCTAACGACGCTTATGCCGAATACTTTATCGGTCAGAGTTATCTTGCGCCGCTGACGGCGGAGCAGATTCCAACTTACAACGTGACTTTTGAACCCGCGTGCCGCAATAACTGGCACATTCATCATGCCGAGAAAGGCGGCGGTCAGATGCTCATCTGCGTCTACGGAGAAGGCTGGTATCAGGAGTGGGGCAAGCCTGCCCGCCATTTAAAAGCGGGAGATGTTGTCAATATTCCGGCTAACGTCAAACACTGGCACGGTGCGGCAAAGAACAGCTGGTTTCAGCATCTTGCCCAGGAGATACCGGGAGAAGGAAGCCGCACAGAATGGTGTGAACCGGTGGACGATGCTCAGTATCAAAAACTAGGATAAACACGCTTATATGTGCTAGCACATCTGAAATTTTGTTTTGGACGGCTGTATGGCCGTCTTTTTCTTTGCTTAAAAACAAGGAAAAGGAGGTAAAAATATGAATAGCCTAAGGGTTTATCATGACAATCGGTTGACTAGTTAACGTTATGTCATACATTTAACCCCGCAGATAAACTCGGAAAATTTAGAACAAATAAATTTCTTATTTTGTTCGAATTCGAAAAAATAATTCAGCAATTAGATAAATCTAAATTTATATATCAAGAATAAGCGGGTTAATACCAATAAATTCACATGCTAAATGAAGCGAATGAAGGCCGAAGAATACCCTCAAAAGTGCCGCCGTATTAGGGTTTAGCAGAATTCTTTCACATGAGGTTTCATTTCATAATGTGCGCAAGCGGGTAAACTCGCGATGTGAGAATCGTTAGTTTCAGTGTTTGTTTCATTAGCTGCTTACAGATCAAAAAATAAGATCGAAGCGATAGTGGAATAGAGATTAACAATTCTCGCTTTTGTTTAATACTTAATTGCTAGGATAGTCTATGTCTTCTCAAAACGATGTTCAGAAGCCTGAATTGGCTGATGAGAAAAGCGACAAAGTCACAATCGGCGCCTACATCTCTCTGGTGCTTGCTTGTGTCTTTTTCTCGGGTGTTTGCGCAACCAATCAGTGGTGGGGCATCTTCGACTTCACAACCATCAACGGTTCTTTCGGTAAGTTAGTTTCCGGCGTAACTCAGAACGGCGACGCTCTGAATGTTGCAACGGCCAACTTCCGCGGTAAAGGCGGTTCCGGTGCGATCGACGGCTTCATGTTCGCTCTCACTCTGGTTCCGACCGTTATGTTCGCGCTTGCGATGATCACGGTTTTCGACCACTTCGGTGCTCTTAAAGCCTGCCGTCAGATCCTCACTCCGATCCTTCGTCCGCTTATCGGCGTCCCCGGTGGTGCCGGTCTTGCTCTGATCGCTTCTCTGCAGTCTACCGACGGCGGTGCAGCGCTCACACGCCAGCTCAAAGACGACAACATTCTGAATGACAAAGAAATCAACAACTTTGCTGCATTCCAGATGACTGCTGACGCTTGCATCACAAACTTCCTTTCTTCCGGCGCTGTTCTGTTTACACTGCTTGCCGCTGATGGTAAGCCTGCCGTTCCGGTCAGCATCGGCGCATGTCTCGGCATTCTGTTCCTTGGCAAGATTCTTGCCGCGAACATTATGCGTGTAATCCAGATGGGCGGAAAGATTTCTGTCCGCAAGAACGCTTAATTTTCGGAGGAAAGAAATATGTCAGCAAGTAAAGGCAAAATGATGATCACTGACGTGTTCGTCAATGGTGCAAATCAGGGTTGGGCGATTGCGACTCACTCTACAATTCCGAACGTTTTGATGGCTTTCGTTATCATCAAAATGCTCACAATTTCGGGCGCTCTTGCCATGATCGGCAAGGTTCTCGGACCGATTATGGCTATCTTCGGTCTTCCCGGCGAAGCAGCCATGATCCTTCTCGGCGGCTGGATGTCCATGGGCGGCGGTGTTGGTGTTGCGGTTGCGCTTTTCGATAAGGGCGCTATCGACGGTACACAGCTCGCTATCTGTATCCCCGCTATTTACCTCATGGGCTCCCAGGTTCAGTACATGGGCCGCTGCCTTGGTGTTATCGGCGTTCAGGGTTCCGACCTCTTCAAGATTATGGCCATTCCTCCGATCGTCGCGCTTCTCTCCCTCTGGGTTATGCGCCTGGTCGTTTTAGGTTCATAATATAGTCCTCTAATAACACTTAAAAATCCCCGCGAAAGCGGGGATTCTCATAACATGACTTCATATCTCTTTAAAAACGCAGACCTTTATGCGCCTGAGCACAAAGGCATTAAGCAGATTCTCGTTGTTAATGACAAAATTATCGCTGTCGAAGATCAGATCAATGCTGATATTCCCGGTCTTGAAGTTGTCGACTTAGGCGGCGCGGTTGTTGCTCCCGGCCTGATTGACCAGCATATTCACGTCACGGGCGGCGGCGGAGAGGGCGGTCCTCTGACTCGCGCTCCCGAGCTGAACTTCTCCGAGCTCGTCGAAGCCGGTATTACCAGCTTTGTCGGTGTTTCCGGTACTGACAGCGAAACACGTCCGATTGAAGCCCTGATGGCAAAAGTCCGTGCGCTGACCAAAGAGGGCGCAACCGGCTGGATGTGGACTTCCAACTATCGTTATCCGCCGACAACAGTTACCGGCGACGTTAGAAAAGATCTTCTGACAATTCCCGAATGCTTAGGCGTTAAGATCGCTATGGGCGACCATCGCTGCTCTTTCCCGACAACTCAGGAAGTGCTTCGTGTTCTGTCTGACTGCCGTGTCGGCGGCATGATCTGCGGTCATGATTCTTATCTTCATGTTCACTTAGGTGATCTTCCGATCGCGTTCCCGGCATTTATGGAATGTGTCAAGACCGGCATGCCGATCAAACATATTCGTCCGACACACGTTGGTCGTCATCCTGAAGTTTTTGCTCAGGCGATCGCGTTTACTAAGGAAGGCGGCTATATCGACATTACAACCAGCGGCGGCAACTATATGGGCAGCGCTGCTGACGCATTTGTTATGGCGTTGGAAGAGGGTGCACCGATCGACCGCATTACCTTCTCGTCTGACGGTCACGGCTCCATGCCGAGATTTGACAAGAACGGCGAGATGATTGGTCTTACCGTCTGCAAAGTTTCCGACAACCTTCTGCAGCTTCGTGAATTAGCAGGCAAGATTGGTTTAGAAAAAGCTCTGCTTCCGCTCACACGCACCATTGCTACGGCTCTTTGCCTTGAGAACAAGGGCGTGATTGAAGCCGGTAAAGACGCGGACCTCTTAGTTATGGACAAAGACCTCAAGCCGATTCATCTGTTCATGAAGGGCCGTCAGGTCATGAAAGACTCCGAAGTCATCGTCAAAGGTGCCTTTGAAGAATAATTTTCTTTCTTGATTCACCAACGGGAGACATAAAAACTGCCTCCCGTTTTTTCGTGCCAAAATTTCTATTCTTGTGTGCAGACGGTCAAAAAATTCCGTCGAAGCCAAAAATTCTCACCGACGAACAATTCAGAAGTCTTCATGAGAGACGATAAATGTCCAGCAGAATAGGACATAGATTTTGCTTAGAAAACTAAGCTAATGACATAAATCATAGAATAATAAATTTATAACATATTGATTATCCGATTAAAAAACAGTCATTACTCAACATAACTATTATTATGTTGAGTAATATTTTGGGATTTTTAGGCGTTAAATTTCATAATTCAATCTAAGTTTTCATATTTTGAATAAAAATTCTCGCATTACAAAAAATCTTTATCTCGTTGTCCATAACTCGGTAAAATGGATGAAACATGTCAAAATGTTTCATGTGCAAATTGTTATTTCAATATAACTATTTCTTGTTTTTTTTGTGCTGCATTCTAATTTGGAGGAGTTATGTCAGCTAAAAAAAGTTTTTGGGTAGGACTGCCGATGCAGATGATGTACGGCTTGGTCCTCGGTGTCATTGTGGGGAGCATCGTCTCGAGTGAATTCGCGACGACATATCTCCAGCCGCTCGGCCAGCTGTTCATTCGTTTAATCCGTATGGTGGTCGTTCCCTTGGTTGTTGCAACCCTGATCGCAGGTTCTGCCGGTTTGGGCAACGCCAGTAAGATCGGTTCCATCGCT
The DNA here is from genome assembly GCF_943193095.1 of Parasutterella muris. Taxonomy (NCBI): domain Bacteria; kingdom Pseudomonadati; phylum Pseudomonadota; class Betaproteobacteria; order Burkholderiales; family Sutterellaceae; genus Parasutterella; species Parasutterella muris. Next base: position 103,246 of record NZ_CALPCV010000004.1, read on the forward strand.
GTTAAAACGATTCTGTTCTTTGCGGTCACTACAGCGATTGCAGTGACGATCGGCTTGATTGTCGCAAATATCATGACTCCGGGCGTAGGTCTCACCATTTCCGTTGAGGGTCTCAAAGCTAAAGCTGCGGCTGCCCCTGCTCTTTCTCAAGTCCTTCTTGAAATCGTCCCGATTAACCCGATCGATGCCTTTGCAAAGGGCAACATGCTTCAGGTTATTTTCTTCTCGATCTTCTTCGGCTTCTGTGTCTCTCTCATGGGTGACAGCGCCAAGATGCTGACAGACTTCTTCCAGAAAGTCGGCGATGTCATGATCCGCATGACCAATTACATCATGCTCTACGCTCCGATCGGTGTTTTCGGTTTGATCGCCTATACAGTTACACGCCATGGCCTTGCGGTTCTGCTTCCGCTTGGCAAACTGATCCTTACAGCGTTCATCGCTACAGTGATTTTCGTCGTTGTGACATATCTTCCGCTGGTCAAGGTTATCGGCCTCAAGATTTCCACTTTCCTGAAAGGCGCGTTCGAGCCCTGGCTCATCGGCTTTACAACCTGCTCTTCGGCTGCCGCGCTCGCGGTTAACCTTGAAAGCGCAAGAAAGATGGGCGCTTCCAGAGCGATCGCCTCTTTTGCGATTCCGCTCGGAAATACCATCAACATGAACGGTACTTCCATCTACATGGGTGTCACTGCGGTCTTTGCTGCTGAAGTTTTCGGCATCGACCTTACACTCACACAGCAGTTCGAAATCGTTCTCATGGGCGTTCTTGCTGCCGTCGGTACAGCCGGTGTTCCGGGTGCCGGTCTTATCATGACAACACTGGTCTTCACAGAGGTCGGTATTCCTCTGGAAGCTGTCGCTCTGATTGCCGGTATCGACCGTATCCTCGACATGATCCGTACATCTGTAAATATTCTTGGTGACAACCTCACAGCTCTGGTTGTTTCTAAGTCTGAAGGCGTTCTTGGAAAAGAAAAGATGGACGAAGATACACAGATCTAATCTGCTGACTTCCTAGTTGTTAGAAAAACCGGGTCCATGCCCGGTTTTTCTTTGCTCTATATGAACAAAACGCTCTGCATCTCATTTGGGATTTTGTTATGCTTTTCTCGTAGAACTGAGAAGGATAATTATGTTTCCGACCTTTTGGAGCCAGCTGGACAGCTATATTGAAAGCGGCCTGTATTACTTGGCGTCAACCTTTAATCTGACCGGCTTTTTTGCCGAACATAGAGACACGATCGACGACGGGCTTTCTATCATTTACGCTCTTCTAGACGCGATATTTGATATCGTTCCAAATCTGGTTTTCGGATTCTTCTATTAAAAGTAAAGCCGCTTCAGAGCGGCTTTATTGTTAATTAGAGTCCGAGTTTCTTAAGCAGTGCCTCTACATGCCCTTTGGCTTTTACGCCTCGCATTTCATCAATAAGCACTCCCTCTTCATTAATCACAAATGTGCTTCTTTCAATACCTAAGTACTTTCTTCCATACATGCTCTTCATTTTGAGCACGCCGTATTCCGTACAGACTTTTGAGTCGGTATCGCTTAAGAGCGGAAATGTTAACGATTTCTTTTCTCTGAAATTCGCATGGCTCTTCAAACTGTCACGCGAAATACCTAAAATAACAAAATCAGCGCCCTGAAAAGTCTTTAGTGCTGCTTCGAAGTCCATGGCTTCAAGACTGCAGCCTGACGTATTGTCTTTGGGATAGAAGTAGAGAACAATCTTTTTTCCAAGGAAGTCAGACAGTTTTACTTCTCCTCCCAAGTCGCTTGGAAGACGAAAGTCTGGCGCCTTTTCGCCGAGGACAGCTTTGCATTCGGAAGGATCAATTTCCGTTGCGGTGTTGTTGGTCATGTGACACATCTTTGTACAGTTATTGATTTGAAAATATTTTGAATTTTATCGGAGAAGCATATTTTTTGCTGAAACTGGAATTTTCAAGTTGGTCTTCCGAAATAGGTTTTTCATCGACCGATCGAATAAAAACGTTCTGCCCATCAAGAACAAAACTGACGACTCCGCCCACTTTTGTACCTACGGCTTTGATAATTTCTTCAGGAATGGCGACTCTGCCCGATTCAGTGATTTGAACCGAAACGGAATTAAGATAAGCTGTCATGGGTTCCCCACTGTATTGTCGGTTTTGATTTTAGTTTTTTTTTGAGATTTATTTAAGTTTTATTAGTCTCATTTTGAGCTTTAGAGGCTAAAAAAATGCCCCGAGTATGATCGAGGCAGAGATTGTTTTAGTTAGAACTATTCCGGGCGTTTATCCATAGGACCATTAATTTTTTCCGTGGCCGCGGGAACGATCGGTTCTGTTTTCGATGCACTCGAGAAAAATCCTTTTTTCGGTTCAACCTTAGGTCCTTCTTTCTTCGATTCTTTTGCGATCTTCGGTGCCGCTTCAACCGGGTTGCGGAAAGCGTTAAGGAAGAGAATCAGACTCAGAACTGCCGCAAGGCCGCACAAACCGATCATTATGTACCATTGCGGGAATGAGTACTTGATATTCAGGATCGTGAGAGGAGTTTTTTCCGGATTGAAGAACCAAATGGATCCGGACAGAGTTGCCCAGAAAATAAGATTAAAACCGAAGACCCAGCGGGATGCAGGCCCCCTTCCTTTGACGCAGCAAACGGCAAACCCCAGGAAGAACAGCATCGCGGTAATAATGGCGTTTTCAACCTGAAGGAAGCCGGACCATCCGGTGTTCAGCGGTACATACTCGGATTCCTGCTCATGATTCGAAGCAATCGGAGCGGCTTCGGTCGGCACTGCAGTTTCTGTGCCGGCGGAAGATTCCGTCTGTTCGGATTTAGTTTCTTCCGAAGCCTGAGGCTCAGCGGCGGCAGTGTTTTTGGTCACGGTATTTTCAGTGGTCGGAATCGCCTGCTCCTTAGGTTCACTCACGGCAGACTGAACTGCGGCCGGTGCTGCTTTCTTTCTGAATATTGCAAAACGGTCTTTTTCGCTCGGCGCTTTCTTCTCTATAGCGACGATCATGTTCTCGGGTTCGAACACCGTTTCGCCTCTGGTATAGAGGAAATATCCGAAAAACGCGTGCAGCATCATCGCGATGAAACAGACTAATGCGAGAATAATCTTCATAAAATGAGTCCCTTGTAACAATATGCAAAGATTAGCACAGCATCCGACGAACGTTGCTTGTGATTCACTAAATTGAACTTAGCTTGGGAAGCAACTTACGAGTGACAAAACCTCTACAATGATCCTATTTATATTGGGGAGCCAGCCATGGACATTAAAAAAGACAATCAAATGTATATGACAATCGCTCATATCGCTTCTGAACGCAGTTACGCTAAGCGTCTCAAAGTCGGCTGTGTGATTGTGAAAAATCATTCGATCATTTCTTTCGGGTGGAATGGTATGCCGACCGGGTATGACAACTGCTGTGAATATGAAGTCGACGGAAAACTGGTCACTCGTCCCGAGGTTCAGCATGCCGAACTGAACGCGATTGCAAAACTTGCGCAGAATGGTTACTCCTCCAACGGAGCTTCAATATTTATTACTCGTTCCCCCTGCATCCACTGTGCGCTCCTCATTCAAAAGTGCGGCATCACAGAGGTTTACTACCATGAGAAGTATCGTGACGACTCCGGTATTGAATTTCTTAAAAAGGCGGGCATTAAGGTTGAGCAGTTATAAAAGACCTTACTTCACATATCTAAAAAAATAGACTTGGAGGTCAATCCAAGTCTATTGCTTTTTTCCGAACTCCGACAACGTATCTCGAAGCCGACCGTTCGGGAAAAGGTCAGGCTCACACCTGACGCTTTTAACTCTTACTTCATTGCTCTTTTAACAGCATCAATACCGCTGTTGATCATGTCATTGAACTGGCCGGCGGTAATACCGGTATACTTTTCTTTAGTCTTTTGAACGGCAACATTAATGATGTCGCGCAGCTCGCCTTCAGTCAGACTGGAATATTTTTCCTTTGTCTTTTCGACGGCAGCATTAATCAGATCGTTGAGTTCGCCTTCTGTAACATCGCTTTCTTTGTCAATTGCACGCGGATCCTGAACATATTTGCCAACAGCGTTTTCAACGAGGTTAGATAAACCTTCGACTCCTTCTCCGCTCTTAGCTAGATATGCCATAGCTGCGTCATTGAGTTCCTCAGAAACTGTCACACTCCATTCAGCTTTTCCCATTTCGATCACTCCTTATGTTTAATCTTTTATCGGGACCTCTCTCGTCCCTTTGCAGGTAATATACTAAGGGAAAACACTAGTATTTAATCCATTTTGAAACCAAAAAGGGCACGGAGCTGAATTCCGTGCCCTTCCGAGTCTTTTGCTGAAATCCGGATTATTCCAAGTATTGAGTGAGATTTAAAATCTTAGCCAGTTCTTCAACATTGTCAGCGGTTCCGAGCGATGCGTACCGCTTCAGTTTGTCGGCAGGGCTTGCCCCGTAAGTCATAGCCACCGAATCCGCTTTAGCGTTTGACGCCATCTGCATATCTAAAACCGAGTCTCCGATCATGACCATATCTGTGGTTTCGAGGCCCGTTTCATCTGCAAGCGAATGCAGCATCATAGGGTTCGGTTTAGAAAAATTAGTATCCGCTGTCTGGACCGCTTCAAACAAATCACCGACACCTGTGATTTTGAAGACGCGTTCGACACCCGCCCTGCTTTTACCTGTCGCAATGGCAAGACGCCTTCCATCCTTATGCATATTGGTAAGCAGTTTGCGGAACCCGGGCACTAAGTCGAGCTGAGACTCCTGCTTCGCGTACCAATCCATATAGGCTTTAGTAAATTCGGCATAGCGTCCGGGCGGGCAATCTGCGCAGCAGATGCCGATGGAGTCCGAGCGATTCAGACCGATGGTCGAAAGAACCAGTTCGTCCGAAGGCTTGGGATAACCAAGTTCCACACTTGCGTGCTGATAGCCCTTCATGATTAGAGACGTTGTGTCCATCAGCGTTCCGTCCCAATCAAATACAAACAGTTGCCAGTCTTTATTTGCCATTTAGCTCACCAGTACGTCGTACTGTTCCTGCTGATATTCATGCTCAACGCTGAGCGTGATCGGTTTTTGAATTGCGTCGCCAAGCAGCGCCAGCGCTTCGCTTTCTTCATCCAGGAATAAATCAATAACGGCTTGATTTGCAAGGATTCTAAATTCTCTGGCACCGTCAAACTGATGGTGTTCGCGCAGCACTTCCCGAAGAATTTCATAGCAGACGGTACGCGCGGTTTTAATTTCGCCTCTTCCGCCGCATGTCGGACAGGTCTCACAAAGGACATGCGCCAGTGACTCACGTGTTCTCTTGCGGGTGATCTGCACCAGACCTAATGAAGTAAATTCCGATATGGAGATGCGGTTGCGGTCATTCAGTACGGCTTTGCGCAGTTCAGCGAGAACGCCGTCTTCATGATCTTTAGACTCCATGTCGATAAAGTCGACGATAATGATTCCGCCCAAGTTTCTCAGTCTCAGCTGCCGCGCAATGGCATGTGTCGCTTCGAGGTTTGTTTTGTAGATGGTGTCTGAGAAGTCACGTCTTCCGACAAATGCTCCAGTGTTGACGTCGATTGTCGTCATGGCTTCAGTCTGATCAATAATAAGATAGCCGCCGGACTTCAGATCCACCCTTCTGCTGAGCGCAGCTTCCATTTCTTTTTCCAGGTTGTACTGGTCAAAGAGCGGGCGTTCCCCTTCGTAAAGCTCCAATACTCCGCAGGCTTCCGGAACAAACTTTTGTCCGAAGTTCATTAAATCATTGAAAACAGATCTGCTGTCGACGATGATTTTGGAGGTTTTTTCTGTGAACAGGTCGCGAAGGACTTTCTGCTCAATGGACACATCGCAGTACAGCAGTGCCGGAGAATCCATGACGTGTGTTTTGTGTTCGATGTTCTGCCAGAGTTTCTCCAGGTATTTCATATCGTTTAAGAAATCTTCCTGGTGGGCATCTTCGCCGCTGGTTCGAACGATATAGCCGCCTTCTTTTGTGCCGCAGCTCTGTGACAGCAGTTCAATCTCTTCTTTGAGACGCTCTCTTTCTGCACCGTCTTCGATTTTTTGGCTGACACCGATATGCGAGGTGTACGGTAGATAAACGAGAAGTCTGCCCGCGAGACTGATTTCCGTTGTCAGACGAGCGCCCTTAGTTCCGATCGGGTCTTTGGAGACTTGGACCAGAACGACTTGTCCGTCATGAAGCAGTTTCTCAATCGGGATGTTGCCGCCGTTCGCCTGATGTGACTGGCGCATATCGCCGACATGAAGAAAGCCTGCTCGCGGAAGGCCGATTTCCACGAACGCCGACTGCATGCCCGGCAGAACTTTGTCGACGATTCCGAGGTAGATGTTGCCTACCAGGGAAGCTTCGGCATTTCTTTCAATGCGCAGTTCCTGAATCACTCCGTCCTCCATAACAGCGACGCGTGATTCATGCAGCGCATTATTAATTAGTATTTCCTGCATATTTATCCTTTTTTTTTGATATTAAAGATTTTAATCTTTGAGGCTCAAAATTGATAAGCAGTCAACATAAAAAGAAGATACTGTTGGATAATTGAACTGCTATGGATTTTGGAGATCGGCTTGTTCAAGTTTTTTTCTGCCGCAAAAGATGACAACACTGCAGCCTCTTTTTCAGAGGACGAAGCCCGAGATTTGATTTGGGCAAAAGCTCTGGAAGAAAAAGCGCTGAAGAGTCAGGACGCCGACAATTCTGCGTTTAGAGAGATCACGTCTCAGACTGCGCATGAACTCGGCGAAGGAGCCTCCTACTCCAAGTTTCTGGATGTTCGGGCCGGACATGTGATTGAGTTCATCAAGACAAAAATCGGAAAAGCCGCGAATGAGCCGAAACTGATTCCGTTTAGACCGTTCTTTTGGGGACTCGCCGTAGTTATGTTTGTGGGCGGAGTGCTGACAAACGAATTTTCGGTGACCGGAAACAAGATCAACCTTCTCTATCCGCCGCTCTTAGGCGTCATTCTCTGGAATATTTTTATTTACTGTGTGCTTTTTGCGAATTTTCTTCTAAATCGAGGCAAAAAAACTTTCATGGGAATCGGAATTCGCAGAGCGCTTGGCAGTCTTCTTCAGAAAATTCAGACTCGTGGTGCCGGACACGATTCGGCGCTTTCCGCGTTCTATCAGGAATGGCTCGTCATGCAGGGTCCGCTTCTTAAAACGCGGGTTGCGGAGATGTTCCATTTCGCGGCGTTTGCTTTTGGACTCGGCTTAATCGCCTCCATCGGTATTCACGGCTGGGGCACTGAGTACACCGTCGGCTGGGAAAGTACCTGGCTTGCGGATAAACCTGCTTTTGTCGCTGCTGTGATTAAACTGTTTTACGGTCTGGTTCCGTTTAATTCTGAGCTTTTTTCCTCTCTGACTCCGGAGGCTGCGGCTCTGATGAATTTTTCTGCAGGCCGAGGCGTCAATGCGTCTCCCTGGCTTCTGCAGATGTTTTATGTTTTATCCGCAGTTGTTTTGATTCCGAGAGTTTTGCTTACGATTTACTCCTCTTTGAAGGCCGGACTTCTGCGCAGACACTTTTCTATTAATCTAGAGAGTCCTTATTATTCAAATATTCTTCGCCAGTGGAAAGGCAAAACTATGCTGATTCAAGTTATTCCGTTCTCTTATCCTTTAAACGTCTCTGTGAAGCAAGGCATTGAGCATCTTGCTCAGTCGCTTCATCCTGAGAACTCGAAGATTGTTTTCTCAGAGGCCGCGCATGAGGATACGAAACTTCCGGATTTAGGCGGAGCTGAACAAACGGAAGCGCTAGCCGTTTTTGCGATGACTTCCACGCCTGAAGCGGAGGTTCAGGGTAAATTTATTCAGGAATTAAAGAAGAAATCTCAGGCGGCTTCCGCTTTTATGCGAATTATCGTGGACACGTCCGGTTTTGAGGCAAGGTTTGCCAACACGCCGCAGAGAATCCGAGAAAGAAAGAAAAATTGGTCAGATTTTCTGGATAAATACGGCGTTAGCTTTGCCTTTGTGAATTTAACGAATGCCGACATTAACGAAGCTGTCAAGCAGTTTGAGCAAATTTAAAAGGAATATTGATGAGTACGGATCTTCAGAAAATTAACTTATCTTTAGTCAGTCATACCAATGTCGGCAAGACCACTTTAGCCCGAACACTGCTCGGTCGGGACATCGGCGAAGTCGGAGATAGGTCTCACGTCACAACGGAACCCGAGGATTATGTTCTGCTTCGCGCGCCGGATGATTCTCAGCTGATTCTCTGGGACACACCGGGATTTGGCGACAGTGTTCGCTTGGCCAATCGTCTGAAAGGAAGAAGCAATCCGATCGGCTGGTTCACCAGTGAAATTTGGGATCGTCTGACAGATCGTTCTCTTTGGCTGAATCAGCAGGCGATCAAGCATGTACGCGACATCTCCAACGTTATTCTGTACCTCGTAAACGCGAGTGAATCTCCGGAAGCGGTTCCCTATGTGAAATCCGAAATGGAAATTCTTTCCTGGATTAATAAGCCCGTTATTGTTCTGCTGAACCAGATGGGCGAAGTTCGTCCACCGGAGCAGGAAAAAGCGGAAGTTCAGGTATGGAAAGACTTCCTCAGCAGCTATCCTTTCGTTAAGGAAGTCATGCCTCTGGATGCCTTTGCGCGCTGCTGGGTTCAGGAGTATGAACTTTGGAAGCAGATTGAAAACTGTTTGCCTGACAATGAAAAAGCGGCTTTTGCTTCTCTTCATACCACCTGGGTGCGTCAGAAGACGGCGGTCTACTCTTCTTCGATTGATGCGATGGCGGCCTATCTCGTCAAAGTCACCAACGATAAGGAACTGCTTCAGAGTCAGTCTCTGATTGATCGACTGCGCGCGATCGGCCGTACCTTTGGTTTTATCAAAAAAGATATTAATGGCGCCATGAAGGACGCCCAGGTTTCTCTGTCTACGAGGGCCGCGGACGGCCTTTGCAGTCTGACGCAGAAACTGATTGAAATTAACGGACTTGAAGGCAAAGGTACAACGAACGAAATTCTCAGAAGAGTTCGTGAAGGCTGGGAAACTCAGGAATCCGTCGATCCGAAAGCGAGTGCCTTGATCGGTGCAGTCGCGGGCGGAGCCATGACCGGTCTTGCAGCGGATATTGCGACCGGAGGACTTTCGCTTGGACTTGGCGCGCTTGGCGGCGCAATTGTGGGCGCGGTTGGCGGAGCTGGAGTCGCAGCCGCATATAACATTAAGAAAGGTTCCAAAGAAAACATTATTACCTGGAGTCCGGAAGCAACGAAAGGTTTTGTGATTGAAACGGTACTGCTCTACTTAGCCGTCGCTCATTTCGGCAGAGGCCGAGGCGAATGGGAATCGAGCGAATGTCCGGCCTTCTGGAAGGATCTTACTCAAAAAGTACTTGACGAGCAGAAAGTCGATTTTAAAGAGATCAAAGAGAAAGCTCAGAACGCGGATCAGCTTCGCGGCGAATACAGCCGAATTCTGAATGCGGTGCTGAAGGAAATTTTTAAAGATCTTTACAACGTTTCCATTTAATTAACCCGTTACGGTCCGATTTGAGCTCCGCTTTTGCGGAGCCGGGGTATCTTGTTTTTATTTAAATTTATATTGACAGTGGGTAAAGTGTTTAGTTTTTATTATTTCATAATGTGAAATCTCCTTTCAAAAGTCAATGCGCACGGGACTTTCCGAAGACTGTACGTTCGCATCAGATTTTTGAAAATATTAATGATTAGAATGTATGAAACGATTTAACTAAACCTTTAAGAACGCTCAACAGCAAAGGAAAAATATGACGGACAAGAAAGATCAGCTCCGCGGCGTAGATCGCTTAAGAAACCCGTGGATGAACAAAGGCAGCACCTTTACAGAAGAAGAAAGAGATAAATACGGTTTGAGAGGTCTTCTTCCTCCGAGAGTTTGCTCCTTTGACGAGCAGGTTGAAAGACTGACCGACATCATCGGTTCTTACAAAGCTCCGATCAACAAGTATCAAGTACTTGAAGGTGTTCACGCAAGCGACGAGTCTCTGTACTTTGAACTTCTGGTTCGCAACATTGATGAGTATCTTCCGATTGTTTACACACCGACCGTCGGCGAAGCCTGTCAGAAATTCAGTCATATTTTCCGCTATGCCCGCGGTCTCTATGTTTCCGCAGAGGACAAAGGTCGAGTTCGTCAGTTAGTCGCCAATGTTCCGCATCAGGATGTTGACATTATTGTTGTGACGGATGGTCAGAGAATTTTAGGTCTTGGTGACCTGGGTGTTAACGGTATGGGTATTCCTATCGGAAAACTGGCCCTCTACACTGCCTGCGCCGGTGTCAATCCGCAGAAAGCCCTTCCCGTCTGTATTGACGTTGGTACCAATAATGAAGAGCTGCTTGCCGATCCGCTTTACATGGGTCTTCGTCAGCACCGCGTCACCGGTCCGGCCTATGATGAACTGATTGCTGAATTTATTGCTGCCGTTCGCGAACGCTGGCCCCATGTTGTGATTCAGTTTGAAGACTTCCACAACAGTCATGCTTATGACCTTCTGGACTACTGGAAGGATCGCATCCCCTGCTTCAACGATGACATTCAGGGTACAGCTTCTGTAGTTGTTACCGGTATGTTCTCCGCGATGCGTGCTCTTAAGCAGAAGCTTTCAGATCAGAGAATTCTGTTCTTAGGCGCAGGTTCTGCCGCCACCGGTATTGCTCATCTGATAGCCGACGCAATGGTTGAAGAAGGTGATACACGTGAAGAAGCTCTTGCCAGAATTCGTCTCTTTGACTCCAAGGGTTTAGTGACTAAGAAGCGTGAAGCTGCGATTTCGTCCGCAAAGATGCCGTTTGCCGGAGAGGACGAACCGGCCGTTTCTTTCCTTGAAGCGGTCAAGGAAGTCAAGCCGACCGCGATCATTGGTGTTTCCGCTCAGGGCGGCGCCTTCACAGAAGAAGTGCTGCGTGAGATGGCAAAACTGAACGATCGTCCGATTATTTTTGCGCTGTCCAACCCGACATCCAAAGCGGAATGTACCGCTGAAGAAGCCTACCGCTACACTGACGGCCGTTGCTTATTTGCCTGCGGTTCTCCGTTCAAACCGGTAGAAATCAACGGTAAGACTTTTGTGCCGCGTCAGGGTAACAACCACTATGTATTCCCGGGCATCGGACTTGGCTGCATCTTTACAAAATGCACTCGCATTCCGAACGAAGTCTTCCTGGTCGGTGCGAAGACATTAGCTGATTTAGTCAGCGAAGCCGATCTGGAACGCGGTTCTCTCTATCCGCCGCTGACAGAAGTTCGTTCGATTGCTGCCGAAATCGGCGCAGCTGTTGCCGAGTACCTCTTTGACAAAGGCCTGGCAACGGTTGAACGTCCTGCCGATCTGAAGAAAGCGGTTCGTGATTTCATGTGGAATCCGAAGAATCCGCACTTCATTGCAGAGTAATTTTTAAAAAGCCGGCGCTAACCCAGAGCGCCGGTTTTAAAAACAACGGGTATTAAAGTTAAAGAGAATTAGCCGGAAATTTCTGGCTTTTTTCATTTTTACGGTATTAATAAATCTCAGCTGATCCTTAAATTTAAAGGGGGATATAAGAAATTTAAATTGTGCCCTATTGTCTCAAATTACAGTCGAATGATTCGAGCGCTTCAGAGAAATTAAAACCACTGATTAAGTTTCTCATCTAATGTTTGTAGACAGTGAGTCTTTAAATTTATCAAATAGTTACAATTTGACTCTTGTTCACTCTAATTTAATTGATGCCTCTTTCGGGCTTATTTTTAGAAATATTTTTTTGTGCGACTGTCTAACATTTAAAAACTCAAGAAATATTTCGCATATTAATTTACTCTTCCGTATTGTGAAAAATCTTCTGATCAACGGCAAACCTTTCTATCGGTGTTGCTGAAGCATTGAAATACTTTTGTGCTAGTTCGGCAGTTGAAAATTGGTGCTTCTAAAACCAGTCTTAATATTTTGGCTGTGTTCAGTGAGAGCGCAACAGTCCCAGCTCAAGTTTTAGGAAATAAAAAAGGGAGCGATCGGCTCCCTATTCTGGAATTTTATTTTTCGGTTTGTGACCTCGCCTCTTCTCTGACGAAGTAAGAAATTCTCCACTTGAAAATGACACATGCCATTCTCAGTGCAACAATGAAGAACATACCGAGCCAAAGGGAAATGTCAACAGAAACTTTAAGTTCCAAAAGCAGGATGTAGAACCAGCATCCGATAAAACCGACAACCGCATAAGGCTGGCGGTCAGCAACTACTCCTGGCATTTGGTTCAGGAAAACATCTCGCATCAAACCGCCGAAGACACCGGTGATACATCCGATGATGACAGAAGACAACCATGGAACTCCGGCTGCTAAAGAAAGAGAGGTTCCGGAAATACAGAAAATACCGAGACCGATCGCATCCGCAAAAATGTACCAATCATGTGCAGTCTTCCGTTTCTGGAAAAAGCGATAGATGTAAGGCGCTAGGAAACATATAATGAAACAAGCGACTACGTAAAGTTCGTGGTCAATCCAGTAGAACGGCCGACGGTCAATTAAGATGTCACGAAGAAGACCACCGCCGAAAGCTGTGGAAAAAGCGACAATAAAAACACCCACCGGGTCAATTCTTCTTTTCATTCCTTCGAAGACACCGGACAGCGCAAAAGCAACGATTCCGACAAAGTCAAAGACCGGAATAAGCGCATTGAGCGCTTTAATATCGATTTCCATATTAGTTCTTCACGTAAAAATTTACGCACGAATTTAATCTATATTTACTCTAAATGCACTAAGTAAAAACCATGGCATTTCATTGAATTTACTAATAAAAATGATGGGTTTTGTAAAAATTAACGTAGCTTGCTATTCAACACGAAAATTTACGTTCGTTGATATTTTGGTGGGTATCGGACGGCTAATATTTGAAAATTATTAAGCCGGAAGACGGCATTTTTACCAGGTTTGGTAGTGCTTCTTGGCCATGAATTATGTCGTTTAAGCTCATATAAATAATTTATATAAATCAGCTAATTACCTGATCGGTTGTAAATATATTTTTTTTCTCCCGATAGGGCCTTATGCGGTCGAAATCTTAGATTTTTGAATAGAATTAAATAAACAGAGCTAAATTCATTTTAAAACAATGAGATATTAATCATTACATTTAGCTAGCTACGAGACGATAAAAATTAACTTTTTTAGAAATCAGTCGATAAAGTATTCAACTTGATGTAAAAAAAAATAAGGAGCGTTTTATCTCCTTATTTTCTTGATAAATCAACAGTTAAGGTCTAACTTTACCGACATATCTGCCGGAACTGTCATAAACGCTGCCGTTGTCTTTTATCTGACCTTTGTATCTGCCCTGAGAATCATAGGCTCTTCCGTCTTCGGTCATTTTTCCTTTATATCTTCCCTGATTGTCGTAGACTCTGCCGTTATCCATTTTTCCAGTGTAGCGGCCTTGAGAGTCATACGCTCTTCCGTTCTGGTCAACCTTTCCTTGGTATCTTCCATTACTGTCATAGATTCGACCACTGTCATCCATCTTCCCTTGGTATCTTCCATGAGAATCATAAAAACGTTCAGCTGAAAGACTCGTACCCATTATGATGAAAAGTGACATTAGGGAGACAAAAAATAAAAATGCCCATTTTTTCATATGTTCTCCAAGTTCCTTGCTCTAATTTAATAATAGTTTTTCGATACCTTTAAAGTCGTAAGATGAAAACCTATACATCGTCCTATATAAACGATTTTCTTAAAGGCCGTGCGGCTCATTTTGAGTATCCTTCGCCATAGACATTGTACCCCTCTAAAACGCCCCCCAAAAGTTACATGTTAACTAGTGTGTCTTTATTTGAATCAAGATATAATTTCTTAATACGCAGAGAATATTAAATATTTTTCCCATCTAACCTTAGATTATTAAACTTAGTTTCCAAGAGAGTAATCATGGATATTCTTATCAAACCATCCCAGCTGGAAGAAAGTGCAAAAATCGGTGCGGCCATTAGACATACTATTCACGAGGAGCCGGAACTCGGACTTTATCTTCCTAAAACTCAGGAAAAAATTGTGAAAGCTCTGGAATCATTCGGAGTTAAGAACTTTTCTACTTTTGTCGGCGGTAATGATGTTACAGGTGTGGTCGCTGTGATAGAAGGTAATCGTCCTGGAAGAACGATCGGACTTCGTGCGGATTCTGACGCTTTGCCTCTTGATGAAAAAACATGCGCTCAATGGCAGAGCAAATCAGAAATGAAAATGCATGCCTGTGGTCATGACGGTCACGTGGCCACCCTGCTCACGTTGGTTCACTACCTGAATCAGCATCGGGATTTTTCCGGAAAAATTGTCGCGGTTTTCCAACCGGGCGAAGAAGGCTATGCCGGCGCAAAATATATGCTTGAAGACGGACTCGTCGAGAAATTTGGAATTGAAGAATTTTATGCACTTCACTGCGAACCGACTGTTGATGTCGGTAAAGTCGGATTTATTTCCGGTTACGCTACTGCGAATGCAGATGTCTTCAAAATTAAATTTACCGGAAAAGGCGGACACGGTTCACGCCCTCATTTGACTAAAGATCCCCTGATCGCTGCATGTCAATGTGTTCTTTCACTTCAGACGATTGTTGCAAGAAATGTGGATCCGAGTAAATCCGCAGTTGTTTCCGTCGGATGTGTTTCTGCCGGAGAACCTTCCGGCTCCAGTGTTGTTCCGGATCATGCTTACATTGTCGGAACCTGCCGCTCTTTCGAACCTGAAGTTCAGGACACTCTGATTAATAGAATGCAGCAGGTCGTTGACGGAACCGCTCAGGTTTTTTGTATGGAGGGGGAATTGGAATATAAGAAACTCTACCCTGCCATGTTTAATAATCCGAAGAATGTTGCCGAAGCCAGAAGACTCGCTGAAGAAGTTCTTGGGAAAGACAATGTTGTGACCAAAGAAAGAACAATGGGCGGTGAAGACTTTTCATTTATGCTTCTCGCAAAACCCGGTTGTTTGTTCCGACTCGGTATGAAAGATGAAACTCATTCGGCTTCCGTCCATAATCCTTATTTTGATTTCAACGATAAGGCCATTGCTACCGGTGCTGCCACTCTGCTTTCCATTGCTTTGAACAGAGCCGCCGGTCAGCCGTTGTAATTTTTTCAAAGCTAAAAAGAGCATCGGTAATTCCGGTGCTTTTTTATTACACATAGTCATATGAATGTCATAAATAAAATATAAAATGAAATTATTAAAGAAATATAAAGGAGGGTCATATGAGAATTCTTCTTCCGATTGATGGAAGTATCTATAGCGATAGAGCAATTGAATATATCTGTAATAGAAGCGCACTCAGAGAAAAAACAAATACTCTTTATCTTCTGAATGTCCAGAAAAAGGTTCCGGCTAAGGCTGCTCAGATAATCGAAAAAAATGAACTAGAAGAAATTCTCGACGATGCTGCAAAAGAAGTACTTCGTCCTGCAAAGAAAGCACTTGAAGCTGCCGGTTATAAAGTAAAGACTAAAGTTGCATACGGTAAGGCGACAAATCGCATCGTTGAGTATGCAAAAGAAATCAAAGCGAATTTAATCGTTATGGGCTCGCACGGGCACACACCGGTAAAAAATGTTCTTTTTGGATCAAAGACATCCGCTGTGATTGCAAGCTGTAAGATTCCGATGCTGGTGATTCGTCATAAATTCAAAGATGAACCCGGAGCGATGCAGGTCGGCGTCTGCCTCGACGGATCGGAATACTCTCAGTCGGTAATGAATTATATTATCGATAACTTACCCCTCTTTGGAAAAGAACCGACTTTCCATCTGGTGAATGTCGTGACTCCGTACAGCGGAATTTTGATGCCCGGTGTTTCAGCGTTTGGCGGACCTGCAATGACGGCAAAAGAATTTGAGTCTGAGCAGCGCAGTCCTTTTGTGGATGCAGCTAAGCCCTTCTACAATAAATTGAGATCCGAGGGATACAATGTTGTGATTGCTGAACTTAAAGGAGATCCGTCAGAAGAAATTTCCAAGTATGCCGATGAGAAAAAACTCGGACTTCTGGTCATGGGTACGCATGGCGGCGGAATGATTCGAATCATGATGGTCGGATCGACAACAATGCGTGTTGCATGTATGACAGATCTTCCGATTCTGCTGATTCACAAAGAGAGTGTGTCTAAAAAATCAAAAATGGATAAAAAGTAAATCTACACGAACTTTTAGGAAATAAAATTTAAGGCCGCATTTGTTTGCGGCCTTAAATTTATTTCGATAAATCAGAGATCTAAAAGTCTTTCTTCGCCACAGTAAATATTGGCCCTACCTTCTCGGCAGAAAGCGCAAAGTGTCAGTCCGCATTCTTTAGCCAGCGATAAAGCGCGATTTGTCGGAGCCGAAACCGCAAATAAAATTTCCACGCCGCAGACTGCCGCTTTCTGAACCATTTCATAGGAAGCGCGTGAACTCATGAAAATCACACACTCCTTCCAGCCCAATTTTGCGCGTAAGCCAAGTAGTTTGTCCATTGCAACATGCCGACCAACATCTTCCGCTCCTCCGAGAAAATTTCCCTCGCAGTCGAACGCCATCATGGCATGAGTGCTTCCGGTTTTTGCTCCGATTTTCTGAACTTCACGGAATTTTTCCATGGCGCTTGAGTAGTGGCTCATACGAAAATATGCGGAATGCGCGAGTTTTTCGACCGGCAGATTGACGGCTTCTAAACTTTCAACACCGCATATGCCGCATCCGGTTCTTCCAACCATGGAACGGCGATGGTCTTTAAGTTTAAAAAAGCAGCGCGGAGAGATTTCAAGATCCACGATATAGCCGCATGAGCACCCCTCATGAACGGAAATATCATAGATATGAGAAATATCCGGAATAATCTTCTCGGATAGAGAAAATCCAATCGCGAACTCCTCGAGCATGTCGGGACTCGCCATCATGACAACATGAGAAATACCGTTGTAAACCAAAGAGATAGGAACCTCTTCCGCAACGTGATCTTCTTCGCGTTTGCCGCTGGGCCAGCGGATAATCGGAACGGGCCGGCTCGGCGGAACAAGTACTGTTTCTTCCGGATCGGCTTCGTTCATTGTTGGTTCATTTGACATGTACTGTTTTCTTTTTTCGCCAAAAAAGGTTCAGCCCCTTCAGCGGATAGTTGTTTAACGACAAAGACAATGTTACCGAGAACTCTCCAGTCTCCGCTAGGCTGAATATACAAATTTGAGCGCTCTTTTGGCGTCTCTCCGTCATTGACAAAGCAGCGGATGGAGTAGCCGTTTGCTGTGTGAACGACGACCAAATCTCCCTGTTTCGGCTTTTGTGTGCGGTCGACGATAAGCAGGTCTCCGGCTTCGATGCCTTTTTCCTTCATTTCATCGTCATCGGCGATGCAGAACACCGTCTCTT
Source organism: Parasutterella muris (assembly GCF_943193095.1). Classification (NCBI taxonomy): domain Bacteria; kingdom Pseudomonadati; phylum Pseudomonadota; class Betaproteobacteria; order Burkholderiales; family Sutterellaceae; genus Parasutterella; species Parasutterella muris. Next base: position 120,664 of record NZ_CALPCV010000004.1, read on the forward strand.
CCGGGTTTTTAATGAGGCAGCTCGATATCGGATCCCGCTCGTCGGATTTGAAATAGTTACCGACGGAAGTCAGGCTGGCAAGACTTTCCGGATTCGGGATGACAGCGCATTTATCAGGAGATTTAATGATCTGCTCTCTTATCCAGGAAGAGCCTCCAAGCTTATGAAGCTTGGCAATGAGCGGCGCAGTCAGAACCACAGTGGTTACTTTCGCCGCCCCAGCATATGGTCCGGGTTTTCTGCCGGATCCGGCTCTTTTACCGCCCCAACCGTTCTTTGTCGTCTTGGCTGTACTTTCATTTTTCATGGCTGTGGTCCTCCGAGCATCAGCTCATGATTAATGATAGTGATTTATTCGAACAAATGCTAATTTGTCTTCTTGTTTTGGACACGAGCGCAGGAAATTGCCTCTAAATTCTGGTAAACATCCACGAGAAGCCGAGTATCAATCATTGCGCCATGATACTTTCTACAGGTTCTGTCGATATTGAAACGATCCAGAAGGGCGTCAAGTGAGTTTTTCCGCCCCGGGAATAAGGATCGGGCCATCTTTACCGTGCATTTCAGGGAGCAGTCGGCTTCGGATAATGTCGGGAAGCCGTTCCTTTTCAATTCGGCATCAAGCATTGAGGAATCAAATGCCATATTGTGGGCGTACAGCTCCGCGCCCTCCAGAAAAAGGATGAGATCGCGTCCTATTTCTCTAAATGTCGGTTTATCCGCGAGAAATTTATTGTCCAACCCGTGAATTTTGCGGACGAACCAAGGTACATCTCTCTGCGGATTGATATAGGCGTGGTAATTTGCCACCTCCTTGAGGTGTTCATCAACTTCGATGCAGCAGACCTCCACAATGCGGTCGCTGTACTTATTCATGCCTGTGGTTTCAGTATCTAAAAAGATTCTGCGGCGGCGGTTTACTCCGCCCTTATTCTCCAAATCCATACGGAGCTGGCCGTCCTTTACTGTTTCTGTTGTCATTATTCCGGCTGTTTTAACCCTTCGATAACCGCACACTTTCCATTTTCATGATCATCATGATGGCAATGCGCATGCAGTTTTTCGAGCTGCTGTTTGAGTTTAAGAAGTTCTTCGATTTTCTGGTCTATTGCTGTGAGATGATTCTCAATAATATTGTGCGCCTTAGAAAGCTCTTCACTTTTTGGAGAGTAAAGCTGCGAAACCAACAGTCTGATCTCCTCAAGCGAGATATCGAGCGCGCGGCAATGACGGATGAATGTCACTTGTTCTAAATGCTTATCGTTATAAATTCGATAGTTAGAAGAAGTGCGGGCCGGTTTCGGGAGGATTCCCTTTGCCTCATAAAACCGGATAGTTTCGACGGTACAACCGCTTAAATTGGCTAATTCACTTATCCGCATAAATACCTATAAAAAATCACTTGACTCTAAAGTAAGTTCAGGGTTTTTAATATGCGTATGTTATCAAATTGATGGATAAAAAAAATGCCTCTAACAAACAATGACAAAAATCCGGCACAGAGTCTGAGTGAAAGCAGTTCACTTCAGAACGAGGCGGAGGAAGCGACTCAATCCTCCATCGCGCATGACCACGAAAAGGTACATGACCACTGCTGCTGCGGTCACGATCATGAGCACGCTGAAAAGGAACATCATCACTGCTGCTGCGGACATGATCATGAGCACGCCGAAAAGGAACATGACCACTGCTGCTGCGGTCACGATAATGAGCACGCTGAAAAGGAACATGATCACTGCTGCTGCGGTCACGATCACGGGCAGGCAAAAAAAGAACATGACCACTGCTGCTGCGGCCACAACCACGAGCACGCCGAAAAAGCGCATGATCACTGCCGCGGCCATGATCATGGCGGACATGATCACGGTCACTGCGGCTGCGGACATGACCACTCTCATGTCGAAAACAGTATGGATACCGACTGGGATGTCTCAGGCGTCACTCCGGATCAATACCGCCTCCTTTTCTCTGTACTCGGCGGTCTGGCCGGCGTTAAGGATGTCGGCCTCAATCCGGACGGCCTCAGAATTATCCATACGCCGGAAGCGCTGCCCTCAATCGAAAAAGCATTCCAGGCAAACGGTCTTAAACTGAAGCGAAACGTCGATCAGACAAAAGAGACCTCTCAGATTCATATCGCTCAAATGGATTGCCCGACGGAAGAAGGCTTAATTCGACAAAAATTGGGCAAAATGAAGGGCGTCGGCGGTCTCCAGTTCAATCTGATGAACCGTGTTCTGACGGTTTCTTATCCACCCGGAACTCTGCCGGAAATTCTAGCGGCCATTAGATCTTTGGACTACACGCCCGAAGTGATTGACGGGAAAAAGACCCAGGCTCTGTCTGAATTTAAACCGACTCAGATTCCCTGGTGGAGATATATTCTTGCTATCGTGGTCGCTGCCGGCTCCGAAGTATCGGAACTTCTCGGCGTAAACGAATACCTGACGCTCGCACTCGCCATTATCGCGATCGTTATGGTGGGACTCGGGACCTACAAGAAAGGCATTATCGCCATCCGAAATTTCAACTTCAATATGAACGCCCTGATGTCCGTGGCGGTCACCGGCGCTCTTATCATCGGTTCTTGGCCGGAAGCCGCTATGGTTATGGTGCTTTTCGAATTGTCTGAAGCGATCGAACAGCTCTCTCTGGATAAGGCTAGAGGCGCAATCCGCTCGCTCCTTTCCTTAGCGCCTCAGACCGCAAACGTCCTGAAAAACGGTAAGGTTGTTGAAATTCCGGCTAATGAAGTCAAGGTCGGAGACGAGCTGCGCGTCATGCCCGGTGAGCGTCTTGCCGTGGACGGCGTCGTCGTCAAAGGATCAACCTCCATCGACCAGTCCCCGATTACGGGCGAAAGTATGCCGGTTGAAAAGAACCCGGGCGATCAGGTTTTTGCGGGCACGATCAATAAGAACGGAGAAATTCTCTACAGAGCGGAATCTTCTGTGGCGGATTCTATGCCTTCGCGCATTATCTCTGCCATCGAGTCGGCTCAAAGCTCAAGAGCTCCGACACAGCGCTTTGTCGATAAATTCGCCAAAATCTATACACCAACCGTTTTCGTTATTGCGCTGTTCTGCGCGATTGTGCCCCCGCTTTTCTTCCAGCAGGGTTGGCTCGAGTGGATCTATAAGGGGCTCACGCTGCTTGTGATCGCCTGCCCCTGCGCTTTGGTGATTTCAACCCCGGTCACCATTGTTTCCGGTCTTGCCGCAGCCGCCAGACGCGGCATCCTGATCAAGGGCGGTGTCTACCTCGAAAAAGGCAGAACCCTGAAGAGCGTCGCCTTCGATAAAACCGGTACGCTTACCAAAGGCAAACCTTCGGTTCTGGTTTATGAGACCGCAGATCTGAATGCGGATTCAGCAGTAATTCTTAAACTAGCTGCGGCGCTTGCTTACCGCAACGATCATCCGGTCAGCAAGGCGGTGGCGGAACTTGCGGCTTCCAAGGCGATTCCGCGTGAGGATGTCTCCGAAGTACACGGTTTCTTCGCGGTCCCCGGACAGGGGGTTGTCGGAGAAATCGACGGCACGGAATATTACCTCGGCAACATTAAAGGACTCGATCGCTATCTGCTTCAAAGCCAGATGGTCCGTGATAAGGTCTCTGTGCTCGCAAACAACGGATGCTCTCCTCTGATCCTTGCCTCTTCTAAGAAAGTACTGGCCTATTTCGGCGTCGCCGATTCGATTAAGGAAACTTCGCCTGAAGCGCTGAAGAGCCTTAAGGAGCTTGGTATTAAGACAATCATGCTGACCGGAGATAACGATAAAGCGGCTAAAGCGGTTGGCAGCAAGGTCGGAGTGGACCGTGTCAAGGGAAATCTTCTTCCGGAAGAAAAACAGCAGCTTGTCCAGCAGATTGCTAAGAAAGAGCCTGTCGGTATGGTCGGCGACGGTATTAATGACGCTCCTGCCCTGGCCCGAGCCGACATCGGCTTCGCAATGGGCGCCGCCGGTACCGATACCGCGATCGAAACTGCGGACGTCGCACTGATGGACGACGATCTGCGCAAACTGCCGGAATTTATCCGTCTTTCCAAACGGACCTACGCTCTGCTGATGCAGAACATCGCTATCGCGCTCGGCATTAAGTTTGTATTCTTTATCCTGACGCTTGTCGGAATCGGAACAATGTGGATGGCGGTATTTGCCGATACCGGAACTTGTCTGATTGTTGTCGCTAACGGAATGAGAATGCTTCGCTGGCGCGGTTAACCGCCCATAGGCGCACATAAGGCCGCCAATTTGGCGGCCTTTTGCTTAGACGGAAATCAATCAGAGTTCGCCGATACGCGCCATTCTGATCTGATTGCGGATCCAGGAGGAGCCGCCAAGCAGCTTGAGCTTGTCCTTTTCTTCCTGTCTTAAAAGAATTGTCGTTCTGACAAGCGGTTTGTCATCGAGCGCCGGACGGCCTCTTTTGGCAATTGCCCACTGCAGAGATAAAGAGCTTTCCAAGTCTCCTTTGTTCTCCTCTTCTCTGTGGAGGAAAGCCGCCAATCGAAGAATGTCGTCTTTCAGCTGAACCAGAGCGTCTTTGAAGTTCTCATTTTCTTTGGTTGTGTTGGAGGGAACATCGATCGGGAAAATTTCTTTCTCAGTTACCTTGGCGGATCCGAAGCAGCCGGCCTGTGTAAAGAAATAGGCATAGTAGAAACGGTCCTCACCGATATAGTCATTGTCATTGCGGCGAAGTTCGACTCGGACGTCGACGATGTTTTTCTTGAGCGTTACAGTCATGATGTGAACCTCCTTACGTGTTCAGTCAGTAATTTGATATGTACATAATAATATTGTCCATATTAAAATGAAATAGATATGTATTTAAATAACGTATTTAAATGTAAATTTAGTACTTATTCCGTGCGCACGATTTCAGCAGTGAAAGAGAAAAGTATTTAGAATTCACGGGTTAAAGGATAAACCGAGCATATTGAATGGCACAGTTGACAGCGGCACCGATGGAAGGTTTGACCGGTGCGGTATACCGAAAGCTTCATCACCGATTTTTTGGCGGTGCGGATGCCTATTACATTCCCTTTGTAACGCCGACCGTAGAGCCGAAATTTACCGATCGGCAGTTAAGGGAGCTGGCACCTGAAGTCAACAGTGGTATTCCGGTGGTTCCCCAGCTCCTTTCCAATCGCTCGGCGGACTTCATTTGGGCTGCTAAAGCGCTCGGCGAGATGGGCTACTCTGAAGTCAATCTCAACCTCGGCTGCCCCGCAGGCACAGTTGTCGCTAAGGGCAAAGGCAGCGGTTTTCTGAAAGATCTTTACGGATTGGAAAAATTTCTGGATGAGGTCTTTAGCGCCGATATCCCTGTGCCGATTTCCATTAAAACCCGCCTCGGCTGGTCAGATACCGCTGAATTTGAAGATATTCTGAAGCTCTACCGAAAGTATCCGCTCTCGGAACTGATTGTTCATATGCGTCTCAAGACCGATCAATACAAAGGAGACGCGCGGACTCAGGTGCTTTTAAACGCGCTTGACGAGATTCCCTTCCCGCTCGGTGTGAACGGCGATTTGGTTACAGAGGCGGATTTAAAACAAGCCGATGAACGCTTTAGACATCCGCATCAGCTGATGGTGGGAAGAGCGCTTATGGCCGATCCCGCCCTCTTTCGTAAATTTAAAGGAGGAAAGCCCGCCTCAGCTGAAGAAATTCGACAATTCTCCAAAGCCCTTTATGACGGCTACACAGAAGCCTTCGGCAGCCGCAAAAACGCAATGATGAGAATGAAGGAATATTGGTTCTTCCAATCCTGTCTCTTCGAAGAGAATCCTTCAGCCTTTAAGCGGATATTCAAAAGCCGCGAAGAAGCGGACTTCAGCGCGGCTTTGGATGAAATTATGAGCGGCGGCCTCCTCAGAGACGCCAGATTCGGCTGGAAGAAGCCTCTTTAGAATGTTAGAGCTTTCTGAACAAATTCTTCAAAGAGCTTGACGTTCTTCGGTTCAACCAGAGTGTCAAGGATCTCGCCCTTGCGCAGGACGATTAAAGTCGGAATGTGACGGACTTTAAATTTGCTGTTTAATCCGGCTTCTTTATCAAAGTCGCAGTGAGCAAACTGAAGCTTGTCGCTGTATTTTTCAGCAAATTCCATAAACATCGGCAGAATGCGGCGGCAGTCAATGCACCAGGGCGCGCCGATGGCCAGAAGAACGGTCTTCGGACAGTTCACCACTGTTTCGTCATAATTGGCTTCAGTCACGTCAACGATAAATTTAGAGTCACTCATTTGGATTCCTTAGAAAATCATCATTAAAAAATTAATGAGGAAAACGTTCGACACGTTCAGCATTATAAGTCCAACAATGGAAAGTTGTCATTTCCTGAAATCGGTTGACTACTTGATGTTGTTAAACCTAGTTAAAGTTTACTGTTTAAAGAGTAATCCCTGAAATTAGTTTACCTCTTGTTGATCTTATTCCTGCTTTCGGTTGCCAGGAGGTGTTGCCTACTGGCAACCGAAAGCAGGAATAAACAAATTTTACTTCACTATCTAGCTCTTAGATACTCCTCCCTACGTGATCTCCAATGCTTCTTTAACTCCCCTCTTAAAGCTGCT